>CAYZND010000121.1:0-9377 GCA_964479495.1 uncultured Mesoterricola sp. | reverse complement strand
TTCTGTCCCCGGTACGGCCCTCAAACTCCCGTGGGACGGAAGGGCGGGCGGGGGGTAGGCAGCGGGCTCATCATCGGAATCTTCGATGGTAGGCGGCCCTGGCCCGTTCCACAACCTCGCCGCAGCCCTGGATTGAGAGCACACTGGGTCCATGGACGCGCTGAAACGTATCCCGGACGCCACCGTGCTGTTTCTGCCAGAGCAGACGGATCCCTACCGGCACGACGAGTCCCACCTGGAGGGGCCCCTTCCCTTGGCGGTGGTGAGACCTCGCGGCCCCGCGGCCCTGCGGGAGCTGGTGCGCCTGGCCAAGGGGGAAGGCTTCGGCCTCGTCGCCCGTGGCGCGGGCACGGGCAAGGCTGGCGGTTGTGTGCCGACTGACCGCAGCGTCATCGTGGACATGGGCGAATACCCCGGCGCCATCCGCATCTCCCATGCGGACATGGCCCTCACGGCCCCGGCCAGCGCCATGCTCAAGGACGTGAAGGCCTCGGCCCTCGCGGAAGGGCTCTTCTACGCCCCGGACCCGAACTCCTGGGACCAGTGCGCCTTCGGCGGCACCCTCGCCACCAACGCCGGCGGCCCTTGCGCCTGCAAGTACGGCATGACACGCCACTGGGTGCTCTCCGTGGATGCCCTCATGGACGACGGCGAGGTCCACACCTTCGGCATCGCCACCGTGAAGAACAACGTGGGACCGAACCTGGCCCAGCTCCTGGTCGGCAGCGAAGGCATCTTCGGCATCCTCACGGGCGCCACCGTGCGCGTGATCCCCAAGCCCAAGCAGCTCCTCACCCTGCTGCTGCCCGTCAGTGATTGGCACACCTTGCTGGACCTGCCCGCCGCCCTCGTGGGCGCGGGCTACCTGCCTTCCGCCTTCGAGTTCTGGGACCCTGCCGTGCTGAAGGTGATGCGGGAACACGGCCCCGACGAGGCGAAGCGCATGCCCGGCGAGGCCCTGGCCCTGCTGGAGTTCGACGACGCCGGCTGCCACGAGGACGCCTTCCTGGAAGGGATCCTGGAGGTCCTGGGCGACGAGGCCGAGCACCTCCAGAGCGCCACGGACGCCCGCCAGCGGGAGGCCCTCTGGGCCGTGCGGCGCATGACCTCCGTCGTGCTCAAGGAGCAGTACCCGAAGAAGGTGAGCGAAGACATCGTGGTACCCCGCGCCCAGGTGCGCGCCTTCTTCGAGGGCGTCGCCCAGCTGCCCCTCGTGACCTACGGACACCTGGGGGACGGCAACCTCCACGTGAACTTCCTGGCCGCGGGCACCACGCCCACCGCGGAACTGGACGGACAGCTCGCCGAGCTCTTCAAGCTCTGCCTGCGCCTGGGGGGGACTCTCAGCGGTGAGCATGGCATCGGCCTCGCCAAGCGGGAGGCCTTCCTCTCGCTCTCCGATCCGTACCTCGTGGAGGGCCTGCGCCGGATCAAGCAGGCCCTGGATCCCAGCGGGATCTTCAACCCCGGCAAGGTGATCTGAGCTTGCGGGCGGAACCGCCCGAGGGCATGCTAGGTTCGTATTGGAGTGTGGATGTCGAACGCAATCTGGATGAACCGGGAATCGGTGGGAGCCACTGCGGACAGGGTCTGAAGCCCCGCCGCCGCTCCATCGCTGGTACGCCCCCTCCCGGGGCCTGAGACGCATTTCATCCAGGAATCGCGAACATGACGCACGTTGTGAACCCTTCGACGGGCCATAGCCCCGTCTCCCCTTTCCATTTCGAATCCCTCGCCCCCTTCGGCTGGACCTCTGCCCAGGCGGACCGTTTCTGGCAGTTCGCCGAGCCTTCCTGGGAGCCGGGCCGCGTGGTGGCCTTCAGCCGGGGCCTCGCCCTGCTGCAGACCGTCACCGGCGAGGTCTGGGGCACCCCCAGCGGCCGGTTCCGCCTGGACCTCGAGACGGAGGGCCTCCCCCTCTGCGCCGGGGACTGGACCGCCTTCCAGCGCCCATCTGGAGATTCCCGGGTGGTCCTCCACGACCGGCTGCCCCGGGGTGCCGCCCTTGCCCGCCAGGGCGTCGGTCCCGGCGGCCGTCCCCAGTGGCTGGCCGCCAACCTGGACGTGGTCCTGCTCCTCATGGGGCTGGACCGCAACTTCAATGTGGCCCGCATGGAGCGCCTCCTGGCCCTGGCCTGGGGCAGTGGCGCCCTGCCCGTCGTGGTGCTCACCAAGGCGGACCTCCAGGAACGCGTGGAGGCCCATGTGGCCCGCATCGAGGGCGTCGCCCCCGGCGTGCCGGTGCTGGCAGTCTCCGCCCGCACCGGCGAAGGCCTCGACGAGGTCCGCGCCCACCTGGCGCCGGGCCGGACGGCCGTGATGATCGGCTCCTCCGGCGTGGGCAAGTCCACGCTCCTCAACGCCCTCGCGGGCGCGGAGCTGCGGCGCACCCAGGAGATCCGTGACTCCGACGGCCGGGGCCGGCACACCACATCGCTGCGGGAGCTGTTCCTCCTGCCGGGACTGGGATGCCTCATCGACACGCCGGGCATCCGGGAGGTGGGCCTCTCCGCGGAGAGCGCCGACCTGGACCACACCTTCGCCGACCTCGCCGGCTTCGCCGAGGACTGCCGCTTCCGGGACTGCACCCACGGCGCCGAGCCGGGCTGTGCTGTCCAAGAGGCCCTCGCCGAGGGTCGGCTGGACCCCGAGCGCTACAACCACTACCTGCGCCTGCAGCGGGAGGTGGCCTACGAGGCCGCCCGCAGCGACGAGCGCCTCTGGCGCGAGCGGGAGCAGAAGTGGCGCCGCATCAGCAAGAGCATGAAGAACTATTCGAAAGGATGACCCATGTCCAGGAACAACCGTCCCTGGCTGAACACGGCCGCCCTCAACCGGGCCGGCGAAGCCTTCGTCTGCGCCCACTGCGGCCACACCGTGCCGGGGCATGCTCCCGGCACGAGCCAGCGCAACCACTGCCCGCACTGCCTGCGCAGCCGCCATGTCGACGTCACCGTGGGCGACCGCCGCAGCCTCTGCGCCGGGACCATGGACCCCATCAGCCTCTGGGTCCGCCATGGGGCGGAGCTGGCCCTCCTCCACCGCTGCCGCCGCTGCGGCGTGATCCGCTCCAACCGCGTCGCCGGGGACGACGACCGCGCCGCGCTCCGGGAGCTGTCCCGGCTTCTGAGCGCGGCGGGGGAGGACCTGTAGGGTTCAGTGCGCGAAGAGGCGCGCGTAACCGTCGTAGGGCACCAGCGGGATCAGCTCGAAGCGGATGTACCCTTCGCGCACCAGGGGCATGGCGGAGAGCCGGGTCTCGGCCTCCGCCACGCTTCCAGCTTCCAGCACGAGCACGGCCTCCTTCCGGTCCGCCCGGAAGTGGGACTCCCGCACCAGGCCTGCCTGTTGCAGTTCCCACAGGGCCGCGGCTTCTGACCGCAGCACCTCGGCGGCGGTGGCCGAGTCCAGGGGCTTCAGCTCGTGCTCGAGGGCGATGAGCCGCATGCTAAACCTTCTTCGTGCCCAGGAGGATCTGCAGCATGCGCCGCAGGGGCTCGGCCGCGCCCCAGAGGAGCTGATCGCCCACGGTGAAGGCCGCCAGGAACTCGGGCCCCAGGTTCATCTTGCGCAGGCGCCCCACGGGCACCGTCAGCGTACCGTTTACCGCCGCCGGGGAGAGCTCCTTCAGGGTGGCCTCCTTGGTGTTGGGCACCAGCTTCACCCAGGGATTGTGGGCCCTGAGGGCGGCCTCGATCTCGGGCAGCGGCACGTCCTTGGTGAGCTTCACGGTGACGGCCTGGCTGTGGCAGCGCATGGCGCCGACCCGCACGCAGATGCCGTCGACCGGGATCTCCTTCTTCGTGCCGAGGATCTTGTTGGTCTCGGCCACACCCTTCCACTCCTCTCGGGTCTGGCCGTTCTCCATGGGCTTGTCGATCCAGGGGATGAGGCTGCCGGCCAGGGGCGCGCCGAAGTTCTCCGTGGGGAAGGCGGCGTCGCGCAGGATGGTGCTCACGGCGCGGTCCAGGTCCAGGATGTCCGCCCGGTCCTCCAGGATCGCGGGATCCACGGCACCAGCGGCCTTCATCTGGCGCACCAGCTCGCGCATGTTCTTGGCGCCCGCGCCGGAGGCGGCCTGGTAGGTCATGGTGCTCATCCACTCCACCCAGCCTTGTTCAAACAGGCCGCCCAGGCCCATGAGCATGAGGCTCACGGTGCAGTTGCCACCGATGTAGTCCTTGATCCCCTTGGCCAGCGCCTCGTCGATGACCCGCCGGTTCACGGGATCCAGGATGATGACAGCGTCGTCCTTCATGCGCAGGGCCGAGGCCGCATCGATCCAGTAGCCCTTCCATCCCGCCGCGCGCAGCTTGGGGTGCACCTCGTTCGTGTAGTCGCCACCCTGGCAGGTGATGACGATGTCCAGGGACGCGAGTGCAGCGATGTCGTAGGCATCCAGCAGGGGCGTGCCGGAGGGACCCTTGTCACCCACCTGGGAGGTGGAGAAGTACACCGCCTCGAAACTGCCGTCGAAATCCTTCTCTTCCGCCATGCGCTGCAGGAGCACGGATCCGACCATGCCGCGCCAACCGATGAAACCGACCTTCTTCATGCGTGTGCCTCGTGGAGTGTTAGGTGAGCAGTTCTGTCTTCAGGGCCTCGAAGTCCGCGGGCAGGGACCGGGTCTGCGGGATCGTGCCCTCGAGACCGGCCAGGGCCGCGGGGACTTCGAGCGATAGGTTCATCTTGTTCCTCAGGAGCTCGGCGGATTTCGCGGGGTGGGCCGTGGCGAGGAGGATGCCCACCTCGGTCAGGCCCAGGCGCTCCTGGAGCACGCCGTGCGCGACGGCGGAGTGGGGGTCCGGCGGGAAGCCGCAGGCGTTGAGCTCCCACATGGACTTGCGGGTCTCGGCATCCTCGCTGCTGCCCCACCGGAAGGAGGTCCGGAGGGCCTCCGGCTTCCCCTCGAAGAGCATCTGGATGCGCTCCCAGTGCAAGGGATGGCCCACATCCATGGCCTGGGCCAGGGTCGCCTCGGTCTTCCGGGGCTCGAAGCGCCCGGAGTCCAGGAAGCGAGGTACCGCGTCGTTCCCGTTGGTGGCGATCACGAAGGCCTTCACGGGCAGGCCCATGCGCTGGGCCAGCAGGGCCGCGTAGAGGTTCCCGCAGCTCCCGCAGGGCACGGCCAGCACCGGCGCATCCCGCAGGGAAAGGGCCTTGAGCCGGGCCACGGCCTCGAAGGCCAGGACCACCTGGGCCACGATGCGCCCGATGTTCACCGCGTTGGCGGACGTCAGGTTCAGCGATTCCGAGAGCTCCCGGTCCTCCAATGCCCGCATCACCAGGCTGAGGCAGTCGTCGTACGTGCCCTCCACGGCATAGCTCAGCACATTGGCGCCGAGGGCTCCGATCTGCCGCTCCTGGATCGCGGTGAGGCCCCCCTTGGGGTGGAGCACCATGACCCGGAAGCCCTTGCGCTTCCAGAAAGCCTGGGCCGCCGCCGCGCCGGTGTTGCCCGTGGTGGCGGTGAGCACCGTGCGGAGCTTCAGCCCCGACTTGTCGGAGATGAGGGCCAGCATGCCCGCCAGGAAGCGGGCGCCGAAGTCCTGAAACGCCAGGGTGGGACCGTGGAAGAGTTCCAGGGCGAAGATCCGCTCCCGGAGCTGCGTCAAGGGAAGCGGGAAGTCGAAGGCCTCCCGCACCACTTCGTCCAGCTCCTCCCGGGTGAACTCCTCCCCCAGCATGCGGTGGAGGATCTCCGTGGAGCGCTCCGGGAAGTCCATCTCCAGGAGCCGGGGGACATCCCGGAAGCAGGGCACGGGGTCGGGGACATAGAGCCCACCATCCCCCGGCACGCACGCCTGGACGGCCTCCTCGAAGGAGGCCCGGGTCCGGGCGTTGCGTGTACTGACCAGCCTCATGGAACCGCCTTCCCCCCAGGATACCGCGCCTCAGCGGGAGGCCAGGCGCAGGACATCGGACAGGACGCCCGCCGCGGTCACCTCGGCGCCCGCCCCGTAGCCGCGGATGACCATGGGGTGGGGCTGGTAGCGTTCGGTGAGGAAGGACAAGGCGTTCTCGCCCCCCTTGATGACGAAGAGCGGGTGCTCGAAGCCCACCGCCTGAAGGCCCACACGGCATCCCTCCGGGGTGATGCTGCCGATGTACCGCAGCACCTGGCCCTGGGCCTTGAGCTGTTCCACCCGCGCCTGGAAGCCGGCATCCAGCTCGGGCAGACGCGCCATGAAGCTCTCGATGTCGCCCTCGGAGTCGAAGCTCCCGGGCAGGAGCCCCTCCACCACGACGTCGGCCAGCTCGAGCTCCAGGCCCGTCTCCCGGGCCAGGATGAGGAGCTTGCGCGCCACGTCCATGCCGCTCAGATCGTCCCGGGGGTCGGGCTCCGTGAAGCCCTTGTCCTTGGCGGCCTTCACGGCCTCGGAGAGGGGCACGCCGTCGCCCAGCAGGCCCAGGATGTAGGACATGGACCCGGAGAGGATCCCCTCGAAGCGCAGGAGGTGATCCCCCGTCCGCATGAGGTTCTTCACGGTGTCGATGACGGGCAGGCCGGCCCCCACGTTGGTCTCGTAGAGGAAGCGGCGGGCGTGCTTGCCCGAGCGGCGGCGCAGCTCCTGGTAGAAGGCCAGGGCGGCGCTGTTGGCCTTCTTGTTGGCCACCACCAGGTGCAGGCCCGCGTCGAAGACCTCGGGGTACCGCTCCGTGAGGCCCGCGCTCGTGGTGCAGTCCACGAAGACGGGCAGCGTGGGCCGCCGGTCCTTCATGAAGGTGAGCACCTTGTCGAGATCGGTGGCTTCCCCGTGGGATTCCAGCCGCTCACGCCACCGGGCAAGGTCGATGCCCCGGGGTTCCAGCAGCATCCGGGCATCGTTGGCCACGCCCACGACCCGCACATCGAGGCCGTTCTCCAGGAACCGGGGCTGCTGCTGCTGGATCTGGCCCACCAGGGCGCCCCCCACGTTCCCCACGCCGAAGAGCACCACCTCCATGATCTCGCGGGTGTCGAAGAAGCGGCGGTGCAGGTGCGCCATGGCGCGCTCCCCCTGCGTCTCCTTCACCACGGCGGAGATGATGCGCTCGCTGGAGCCCTGGGCGATGGCCACCACGTTGCAGTCCACCTCGGCCAGGGCGTCGAAGAACGTCCCCGCCACGCCCACCTTCAGGTGCATGCCGTCCCCCACGATGCTGAGGATGGAAAGGCCATCGTTCAGCTCGATGGCGTCCAGGAGGCCCGCCGCCAGCTCCGCCCGGAAGGACTCCTGAAGGGCCTCCACCGAGCGGGGACCATCCGCCGCCTGCACGCAGAAGCAGATCGACACTTCGGAAGAGCTCTGGGTGATGAGCATGACCGAGATGTCGCGCTTGGCGAGGGTGCTGAACACCCGGGCCGCGATGCCCGGCACGCCGGGCATGCCGGAGCCCGTGACGTTCACCAGCACCACGTTCTTCAGGAAGGAGATGCCCCGGGCCCCCATGGCGGGCACGGCCACGTCCCGCTTCACCATCGTGCCGGGGTGCTCCGGCTTGAAGCTGTTGCACACGCGGATCGGGATGCCCTTCTCCCGCACGGGGGCGATGGTCTTGGGATGCAGCACCTTGGCGCCGAAGTGGGCCAGCTCCATGGCCTCCTCGAAGCTCACTTCGGGAATGGGGAAGGCCTCGGGCACCAGCTTGGGGTCGGCGCTGAAGATGCCTTCCACGTCCGTCCAGATCTCCAGCAGGTCGGCGTCCAGGGCCCCGGCGGCCAGGGCGGCACTGTAGTCGGACCCGCCGCGGCCCAGGGAGACGATCTTCCCCTGGGGATCCCCGCCGAAGAAGCCCGGCAGGAGCCAGAGCCGCTTCCCGTCCTTGCGCAGGGCCTCGAACTTCACCCGGATCTCATCCAGGTGCGGTCGGGCCTGGAAGGGATCGCCGTTGGCGATGATGAACTCCCGGGGGTCGAGGTACTGGGGATCCAGCCCCCGGGCCTTCAGGAGGGCCAGCAGGATGGCGCAGGAGGCCCGCTCGCCGAGGCTCGACACCTGGGCCAGGACGGAGGGGGAGCACTCGTCCAGGAGGGCCACCCCCTTCAGCAGGCGGTCGAACTCCACCACCAGGTCCGCCAGCTCGGCCCGCAGGGGTGGGGCGAGATCCCCCAGCTCGGCCCCGAGCTCCGACACGGCCGCCTCGTGCACGTGCCGGAAGCGCTCCAGGAGGGCCACCGCTTCCTGCCGGGAGGAGCGCTCCACGGCCTTCACGAGGAGATTGGTGACCCCCGCCATGGCGGAGGCCACCAGGCAGACGCGGTCCGAGGCCAGGGCCTCTGCGGTCAGGTTCACGACCTCGCGCATGCGCGCGGCGTTGCCGACGCTCGTGCCGCCGAACTTCATGACGCGGATGGGATGGGACAGGGTGGACATGGGGGCCTCGCTTTCGATGAGGGAGGGTGAATGCAAAAAGCCCCGCGAGGGGTTCGCGGGGCGGAAACGGAAAGGATCGATTCAGATCAAGCCGTCCACGCCCTCCACCGGGTACCGGTACCGGTGCCCATGGTGCAGGTAATGGAAGACGTCGCGCTGAGGCCACAGGTGCCTCGCCCGGCGCCGATGCCGGAGGCGGAGGAGAGCTGGTCAGCCGCGAAACACATGATGAATAAATTCGCCCAATCCGTTGAATCGGTCAACACTCATTTCCCTTATGGGGTCATTAGGGCTCTCGGAAGGCACCGTTCCGGGCCTTCCGATTCCCTGCGACAATGGGGGCCCCTTCCGGAGGTGCCCCATGCCGCTGCTCCTTGGCCACCGTGGCCATTCCGCGAAGCACCTCGAGAACTCCCTGGAGGCCTTCCGCGCGGCGCTCGCCGTGGGCATGGACGGCTTCGAACTGGATGTCCAGCCCACCCAGGACGGGGTCTGCATGGTCCTTCACGACGACGACCTCGCCCGTACCGCCCAGGGAACCGGCATCCTCCGCCGCATGAAGTCCACGGAGCTGCCGAAGCTGAAGAACGGGGAGGAGGTGCCGCGCCTCTCCGATGTCCTGGACCTCCCCGCCAAGCTCATCAACGTCGAGCTCAAGGGGGAACCCGGCTGGCAGCAGGCTCTGGCGGCGGTGGAAGGGGCCGAGGCGCTGGGCCGGGTCCTCTTCTCCAGCTTCGAACACAGCGAGATCCTGCAGCTCTGGGCCGCCTGCCCCGAGGCCCGCTGCGGCCTGCTGTGGGAGACGGACGAGGCCGACGATCTCACGGCGGAGGAGCTGGAGGATCTGCCTCCCCAGCTCATGCTCCACCTCCCCTTCTCGGCCCTAGCCCGCCGCCCCGGATTCTGGAAGCCTTTTGCGGGCCGGATCGCCCTCTGGGGGATCCGGACGCCGAAGGAGGCCGGGGATCTCGGGTTTACCCCCGCCATCCTCATCGCCGACGGGGTCTGAACCCTGGTAGC
>CAYZND010000120.1:0-9388 GCA_964479495.1 uncultured Mesoterricola sp. | reverse complement strand
CTCCCGGGAAGCCCTCGTGTCCCTGGGCTACGGGGTACTGGCCGCAGGCTCCGCCCAGGAGGCCCTCCGGATGGCTGAAGCCAGTCCTGTGGAGATCCGTCTTCTGATCACCGATGTGGTGATGCCCGGCATGAACGGCCGCGAACTGGTGGAACACGTCCGGATCCGGAAACCGGACCTGAAGTGCCTCTACATTTCTGGCCATGCCCCCGACTACATCCAGGCTCAAGGTGTGCTGCCCCAGGGCGCGGCCTTCCTGCGGAAACCGTACTCGCTCCAGGAGCTGGCGACCAAGGTGCGGGAGGTGCTCGGGCAAGCCTGAGGTCCGGCACCCCTCACCCATGGTCCTCCATGGCTTCCTTGAAGAACGCCCGGGCGCAGTCCGGGCAGATGCCGTGGGTGAAGTCCGCCTCGGAGTGATCGGAGATGTACGTCTCCAGCTGGCTCCAGTAGCCCTGGTCGTTCCGGATCTTCTTGCAGTACGCGCAGATGGGCAGCAGTCCAGAGAGCTGCTTCACCCGGGCGAGGGCGTTCTCCAGCTCCTTCACGAGCGCCCGCTCACGATCCTGGGACCGCTTCAGGGCGACATGGGTCGCGACCCGGGCCTGCAGCTCCTCGGGATGGAAGGGCTTGCCCACGTAGTCGACGCCGCCGGCGTGGAAGCCCTTGACGAGGGCTTCCGTGTCCGTGAGTGCGGTGAGGAAGATGACCGGGATCTCCCGGGTCCGGGGATCCGCCTTGAGCCGACGGCAGGCTTCCAGGCCATCCATCACGGGCATCATCACATCCATCAGGATGAGGTCCGGCTGCTCCGCGGTGGCCAGCGCCACGGCCTGCTGGCCGTCGGTGGCCACGAGGACCTCGTGGTCGGAGCCGAGGATGAGCCCTGCAAGTTCGAGGTTGGACATGGTGTCATCCACCACCAGGAGGACGGGCTTTTCGTGGGTCATGGCGGACCTTCCGGGGACGGAGGTGGGAAGGAGGCGAGCAGGAGGGCCAGCGCTTCGGAGGCCCCCGGGAAGTCGAGACGGCCCATGCAGGCCACCAGCTGCTGAACGCGCGGATCGCCGCCCAGCAGCGCCGCCAGCTCCTCTGCTCCCGCGCGGGCGGAGAGGCTCCTGCGCCGCAGCAGCCGCTCCAACTCCTTCAGCAACGCACCCAGGTGCTGGGGATCGACGCCCTGGGGGGGCTGGGAGGCCCCTTCCACTGGGGTCGCGGGAAGGTCGGCCAGGACCTCCCGGACGGCGCGCGCCAGGGTCCGGGCGGCGTCCTGCCAGGGGCCCGGCTCGCGGAGGGCCGCCTCGAGCCGCTGGGCGCACTCCGGGATGCGGCGCAGGGGAACCGGGCTCAGCAGGCCCTTCAGGCTGTGCGCCGCGCGGTGGGCCGGCTCGGGTTCGTCCTGGGCCAGCGCTGCGTCCAGGGCGGCGAGGCGCCGGTTCAGGTCGTGCCGGAGGGCTTCCAGGAGGAAGGGGGCCTTGTGCTCATCGTTCCTGAAGAGCGACCAGGCATCCGCATCCGGGCGTGCCGTGTTCCGACCGAAGGCGATCCAGGCGTCGATCCGCGTAAGGAGATCCTCGGGCTCGAAGGGCTTGGCGATATGGTCGTTCATGCCCGCGTCCAGGCAGCGCTGGCGCTCCGACTCCAGGGCATGGGCGGTCATGGCGATGATGGGAAGATCCTTCCGGAGCTCCCGGATGCGGGCGGCGGCCTCGAAGCCGTCCATCTCCGGCATCTGGAGGTCCATCAGCACCAGGTCGAACGCCCGGTCCGGTGCAAGGGCCCTCTCCACCGCCTCGCGGCCGTCCAGGGCACACTCCACCTGGTAGCCCGCCATCTCGAGCATCTCGCAGGCCACCAGGCGGTTCGTCTCATTGTCCTCGGCCAGCAGGATCCGTCCCCGCCGCTGGGCGCGTTCGACTTCTGCGCCACCTGTGCCGGCAGGGGCGGCGCCTCCCCTGCGCGCCAGGATCTCCGCCAGGGTGTCCCAGAGCAGGGAGGCGCCCACGGGCTTCAGCAGGATCCCGTCCAGGTCCATGTCGTACGCGCGCCGGTCGACCTCCTCGCGGCCATAGGCCGTCACCAGCACGAGCGAAGGCTTGCGGCTCAGCCGCGGGTCCTGGCGGATGCACTGGGCGGTTTCCAGGCCATCCATCTCCGGCATGCGCCAGTCCAGGAACACCAGGTCGAAGGGCATCCTGCGGCGCTCGGCCTGCACGAGCTGTTCGATGCCTTCCACGCCGGAAGAAGCCGTCTCCGCCGTGAGTCCCAGGGAGGTGAGGGTTTCGGCCAGCAGCTCCCGGCTGGGGCCATCGTTGTCCACCACCAGCGCCCGGAGTCCGCGTGGATCGAGGGTCGAGACCGTTCTCGCCGCAGGAGCCGGGGGTGCCTCCTGCAGCTCCAGGGGCAGGGTGAAGGCGAAGCTGCTGCCGGAACCCACGGTGCTCCTCACGGTGATCTGACCTCCCATCAGCTCCACCAGGCGCTTGCTGATGGCCAGTCCCAGTCCGCTGCCGCCGTAGCGGCGGGTGGTGGAGCTGTCCGCCTGGCTGAAGGACTGGAAGAGCCGGGAAAGCACCTCCTCGGGGATTCCGATGCCCGTGTCGCGGATCTCGAAGCGCAGCTGGACCCGGTGGGGGGTTCGTTCCAGCAGGGCGACTTCCAGGATCACCTGCCCGTGTTCGGTGAACTTCACCGCATTGCTGGCCAGGTTCAGGAGCACCTGGCCCAGGCGGAGAGAGTCCCCCAGCAAGGTTCCGGGAATGTCCGGATCCAGGCGCAGTTCCGCGGCGAGACCCTTCTCCCGGGCCTTCACCGCCACCAGGCTCAGGACGTGGTCGAGGACATCCGCGAGCTTGAAGGGAGCATGCTCGAGCTCCAGGCGGTCCGCCTCGATCCTGGACAGGTCGAGGATGTCGTTGATGAGACCCAGCAGGTTGCGGGAGGCGCCCTGGATCCGCGTCAGGTAGTCCCGCTGCTTGGGGGAAAGCTCCGTGCGGAGGGCCAGGTGGCTCAGGCCCATGATGGCGTTCATCGGCGTGCGTATCTCATGGCTCATGTTGGCCAGGAAGTCGCTCTTGGCGCGGTTCGCGGACTCGGCCTGGCGGGTGCGCTCCTTCAGGTCCACGTTGAGGCTCTCGAGCTGCAGCTGGGCTTCCTTGAGCTCGGTGACATCGGAGACCAGGACGAAGAAGCCCCGCACCTCATCGCCCGCGTGGTCGGGAATGTAGTGCGCCCAGGAGTAGCCCGTGGTTCCGTCGGCCTTGACCAGGGTCCGCTGGAAACGCTGCGCCTCGCCGGCCAGGGCCTTGCGCACGAAGGGCTCGTTCTTCTCGAACAGCGCTTCACCCATGAGGTCCTGCATGCGGATACCGAGCATCTGCTCCGGCGTCTTGCCGAACCATTCCAGATACTTGTTGTTGGCGAAGGTGCACCTGAGGTCCCGGTCCCAGTACCCCACCATGCCCGGCATGGCGTCGGCGACGGTCCTCAGGAAGTGCTCGCTCTCCACAAGCCGTTGTTCGGCGCGCTTGCGGCGGATCAGGTTCCACAGGCCCCCGACGAAAAGCGTCAGCTGATGGGCATCCTCTTCGTCGTATGCCTCGGTCTTGTTGCCCACCCCTGCGATGGCCGCCACGGAGGCGCCATCGAAGATGGGAACGCTCATGTGCCGGACGAGGTGCGTATGGCCTGCGGGGTAGCCGTGCCGTTCGGGCAGATTCTGGTAGTCGTTGTGCAAGACCGGTTTCCGGAGCCGGAAGCAGTCCGCCCAGACCCCCGCCTTGGAGATGGGGTAGTGGTCGTCCTTGGTCGCGGTGCAGTCCTTCAGCGCCTCCTGGTTCCAGGTCACCAACTCCAGGGTCTCCTGGTCCGCGTTCACGAAGTGGAGATACGCGATGCGGCTGCCGCTGAGACGTGCCATCTCCTCGACTCCGATGTGGAGCAGTTCCCGCTCGGGCTGCGCGCTCAGCTCGTTCATGCGCATCAGGGCGCGCAGGCGTTCCTCTTCCATCCGCTGTCTGGCCTCAGCCTTGCGGATGACGGTGACATCCCGATGGGACCACAGGCGCCCTTTCATCTCCCCGTCGATGAGGATGGGAATGAAGTCCCGCAGGATGCTCTTCCCGTTCTGAAGGTAGAACTCCTCGCCGAAGAAGGGACGTCTGGAAGCGAGGAGCTCATCGACCCGGCGGTCATAGGCTCCGGGGTCCTTGAGGCAGGGGGCCAGGTGCTCGCGGAAACGCGCGGAGGGAAGCCCCACCAGCTGGTCCGGAGCTTCCTTCACGCCGAAGATCTCGCAGAACTGGTCGTTGACCAGCTCGACGTGGCCCTGCTGGTTCAGCACCACGATGCCTTCGGGCAGGTGGGCGAGAAGGGCCCTGAGCCGCGTCATGCTCTGGCGCAGGGTGTCTTCCGCCTCCTTGAGGGCCGTGATGTCGCTGACCACGCCGAGCGCGCTCTGAGGCACACCCTGCGCATCCCGGATGGGCGTGACGGACAGGAGTCCCCACACGATCCGTCCATCCTTCCGCACGTAGCGCTTTTCCTGGGCATAGGACTCCATCGCCCCTGCCATGAGGCTCTTCCAGTGGGTCCTGGAGGCCTGACGGTCCTCGGGATGGGTGACATCGAGGTACGTGAGGTTGAGGAGCTCCTCACGCGGATAGCCCACGAACTGGGACCACTGCGGGTTGAAGTCCACATAGCGCCCCTCGCGATCCGTCATGCTGATGGCCGCACCCGCGGTATCGAAGACGGCCTTCAGCCGGGCCTGGCTGGTACGGATCTCGGCCTCCGCCTGCTTCTGGGCAGTGATGTCCTCGCGCGTGATCAGGACACCCCGGATCTCCCCGTCGGCCCCACGAAGCGGGACCTTGTTGGTCCGAACCCAGGTGAGGAGCCCTCCCGTCGAGACCATGGGCTCTTCCGATCCGAGCCTGGGCTGGCCCGCGGTCATGATGGCCTGTTCATCCATGCCGGCCGTACTGGCCTCCTGGGGCCACAGCGTGAGCGCCTCCTTTCCCACAAGGAGACTGGGATCCGCCACGCCCACCTCCTTTGCGAAGGCCCGGTTGCACCCCATGTAGCGCAGGTCGGGGTCCTTCCAGAAGACCTGGATGGGGATGGTGTCCAGAACCGTCTGGAGCATCAGGTGTGACTCCAGGAGGGCTTTCTCGGCTCGCTTCCGTTCGGAGATGTCCCGCGCCGCGCTGAGGATCACCTTGCGGCCTTCGAGGAGCACCCACCTGGCGGAGATCTCCACCGGCAGGCTGGTGCCATCCTTCCGCAGGTGCCGGGTCTCGAAGGCGGCCTTTCCCGCCTGCTCCAGCTGGTCCAGGGTCTCCGCCAGCCGGTCCGCAAGGCGGGGCGGGGTGATGTCGACAGGCCCGAGCGCCAGCAGTTCCTCGCGCGCGTAGCCCAACCGCTGGCAGGCCACCTCGTTCACTTCCACAAATCGACCCTCGGGGCTCATGAGGAAGATGGCATCCGACAGGTTGTCGAAGAGGAGACGGTAGTCCTTCTGCCGCGTCTGGGCCAGGAGAGAGGCTCGCTGCCTGAAGAAGAGCCGCACGAGCAGGAAGCCCATCCCCAGGAGGGCGACGGACAGCGAGGTCATCCGGATCGTGGCCGGCCAGACCGCACGGTAGAGCTCCGCGGTGTCCTGCTTGGCCACCAGGACCCAGGGCATGCCGGGCACGATCCGGCCCTGGGCCAGCACGGGGACGTTCCGGTAGTCGATGCCTTCGATCAGATCGCGGACACCCAGAGCCGCCTGGACGATCGGCTTCTCCGTGGCCGTGATCGGCACCGCATGGCTCAGCGCCAGGCCTTTCTGGTGGCGCGGCTCGTTCAGGTAGATCACCGCATCCCCCCGGCGCTCTCCCAGGAGCACCTCCGCGGTGTCGTTGGGGGTGGGCCAGGCCTGGAGGAGGGGGAACAGCGAGGCCCGGGGATCCAGCCGCAGCAGCATGAGGGCGACGGTCCGCGGACCCGTGGCATCGACCGCCACCATCGGCGCAACGAGATCCAGGGACAGGGGCTGGCCCGGAAGCTCCATATCCTGGTGGATCGAGGTGAAGACGGGCGCCTGGCTGCGGAGGGCGTCGTCGAGGTAGCTCCGGTCGGGAAGGGTGGGGGTCTTCTCCAGCCCCGCGCTGGAGAGGAGGAGCGATCCATCGGGCTTCAGGACGCTGACATCCAGGCACGGGAAGGTGTGCTGGATGGTCTGGACGCGCCGCTGCCAGCGCGCCTGGCTCTCCGCCGAGAGCATCCCACGACGGATCCAGGTCTCGATGTCCAGCGCCATGGCCGTCCCATAGCTGACGCCCAGGGCCGTCGTCCTCTGGAAGTCGAGCCAGGTCTTGACCTGGTCGAGCTTGAGGTTGGCAACCATGGCCAGGTGTTCCTCCGCGTGCTCGCGCGCCTGCCGCCGCTGGAAGGCATGGGCGAACCAGCCTGCCAGGACCAGGGCCAGGAGGGAGAAGGCCAGGAACACGGCCCCCCAGCCGGCAAGGAGGCGCCGGAAGGCGAGGGGCATCGCAGGCATGCGCTGCTGGATCAAGGGGGTGGGTCCGGAGGGCTCATGACGCCCCAGACCCATCATCGACCTCCAGCCTGCCTCGCGTGAGTTCGGGACAGGCCTCCATGGGAGGCCGGCGATGGCGCGCGCTACCATGGTGGGGCGAGGTCCCATGAGCACGCTTCCGGTCGAAGATCCCCGCCATGCCCTGAACGTCATGCCCGGGGTGAAGGGGGGGCACGACGGCCTGCCGGGCCAGATGCGCGTCGTCGTCCCCGTTTCCCACCACCATCGGCGCCGGTCGATCCCCGTGGCGGACCTGGCGGAGGGCGTGCTGGCAGGGGACCGGGTCATGCTGGCGAGGGCCATCACCCTGGTGGAGTCCAACGCCCCCGCCCACTTCGAGCAGGCCCAGGAGCTGATCACGCGCATCCTCCCCCGTGCCGGAGGCTCGGTGCGCGTGGGCATCACGGGGGTTCCCGGAGCCGGCAAGAGCACGCTCATCGAGGCGCTGGGGATGACGCTGGTGGAGGCTGGCCACAAGCTGGCCGTGACGGCCGTGGATCCCTCCAGCATCCTGACGGGCGGCTCGATCCTTGGCGACAAGACACGCATGGAGAAGCTCTCGGCGCACCCGAGCGCCTTCATCCGCCCAAGCCCCAGCGGCGGCGCCTTGGGGGGGGTGGCCCGCAAGACCCGGGAGACCATCCTGCTCTTCGAGGCCGCGGGCTACGACGTGGTGCTCGTGGAGACGGTGGGCGTCGGGCAGAGCGAAGTCACGGTGCGCTCCATGGTGGACTTCTTCCTGCTGGTGCTGGCTCCGGGGGCCGGAGACGAGCTGCAGGGCATCAAGAAAGGCGTCGTGGAGCTGGCCGATGCGGTGCTCATCAACAAGGCCGACGGCGCCAGCCGCAACTTGGCCCTCCTGAGCCGCGCCGACTACGAGCGGGCACTCCACTACATCCAGCCCTCCACGGAGGGCTGGATGACGCCGGCCCTGGCCGCCTCGGCCATGAGCGGGGAAGGCTTGCCGGAGCTCTGGATGAAGGTGCAGGCGTTCCTCGATCACACCCGGGGCCGCGGGCTCTTCGAGCAGCGCCGCAGGGACCAGGAGCGGGCCTGGATGCGCGCCATGGTGGAGGAGCAGCTGAAGGAGCGGTTCTTCGCCCATCCCCAGGTCCAGGCCCTGCTTCCGGAGCTGGAGCAGGCCGTGGTTGGCGGGACCCTGCCTGCCGCCAGCGCCGCCGCGAGGCTGCTCAAGGCCTTCGACGAGGCTTGACCGGATCTGCGACACTGTTTTTCACCATGGCTCCCGACGTCCGACGCCCCATCGATCTCTGGCTCCTCTTCTTCACCGTCATGCTCATGGCGGTGGGCATGGTCTGGGTCTACTCGGCCTCGGCCTTCAAGAACCCCAGCACCTCCACGGCGTTCCTCGTGCGGCAGCTCATGGGCGGGGGCATCGGGTTTGCCATCATGATGGTCCTGAGCCAGGCAGATCTCAGCGGGATCCGCGAGAATCCTCGAACCTTGCAGATTGCCTATGGCGTGCTGGTGCTCCTGCTGATCGCGGTGTTCTTCTTTCCACCCGTCAACAATGCCCACCGCTGGATGCGCCTCTTCGGGCAGAGCCTGCAGCCCTCCGAGCTCTTCAAGCCGCTCTCCGTGCTGATCGCCGCCTGGTGGATGATGCGTTACCAGGACGCCTGGACCCAGCGACAGGACTCGATCCCGAAGCTGGTGACCCTCTGCCTGATCATGGGCCTGCCCCTGGGCTTGATCGTGATGGAACCCGACTTCGGCACCACCTTCCTCATCACGTTCGTCATCATGCTGGTGGTCTTTCTCGGTGGCGCCCCCCGGTGGATCTTCGCCGTGGCGCTGCCGGTCCTGGGCGCCGTCGGTGCGGCCTTCATCTGGTTCGAGCCCTATCGGCGCGCCCGCGTGCTGAGCTTCCTGCATCCCGAAGCGGATCCCCTGGGCAGCGGCCACCAGGCCTTGCAGAGCCTCATCGCCGTGGGCAATGGCGGCATCACCGGCGTGGGCTGGGGGGCCAGCATGCAGAAGCTGAACTACCTGCCCGAGGCTCATAACGATTTCATCTTCGCGGTCATCTCCGAGGAGGCGGGACTGATCGGCTCCGTCATCGTGGTGCTGCTCTTCGTGGGCGTGCTCTGGCGGGGCTACCACATCGCCCGCCGGGTCCGGGACGGCTACCTTCGCCTGTGCGCCGCCGGCTTCACCATGCTGCTGGTGGCCCAGGCCTTCATGAACTTCAGCGTCGTGCTGAGTCTGGCCCCCAACAAGGGCATCCCGCTGCCCTTCATCAGCTACGGCCCCTCCAGCCTCATTTCCTCCCTGGCCTCCCTGGGCCTCCTGCTCGCCATCAGCAAGGAAGCGAGCGAGTGATGGGGGGATGACCCCTCCGGCGTCACGGGTCCCGAACCTGTTCATCCAAATGGGTGCGCAAAGGTTGATTGCGGCGCAAGATCATCCGATAGGTTCCTGTACGGGCCATGTGTGCTCTCGCGAGGCTGGCTATGAGATCCGCTCGTTTGGTGAAGCTTGGGAGTCCCGCCACCCTGATCCGCGCCGTGCTCCTGGCTTTGATCACCCTGGCCGGAGTGCCGGTATCCGCGGCCCAGACGCCACTCAAGCTGGAAATGGTCATCGAGGATTACCCTCCGTTGATGGGGGAGAAGCTGCCCCACGGAGGCATCCTCACCCGCATCGTCACGGAAGCCTATGCCAAAGCGGGGGTCACGCTCGTGTTCCAGTGGGTCCCCAACAACCGAGCCATCGCAGGCGTCATGGAGGGAGCCCACGAGGGAAGCTTCGGGTGGGCCCATGCTCCCGAGCGTGACAAGAAGC
>CAYZND010000119.1:0-9469 GCA_964479495.1 uncultured Mesoterricola sp. | reverse complement strand
CGGCATCGGCATGGTGCACCAGAACTTCATGCTGGTGCCCAACATGACCGTGGCGGAGAACGTGGCCCTGGGCTCGCGGCACCTGCACAAGTTCATGAACCTCGACCTGAAGGGCGCGCGGAACCGGATCGTGGAGGTCTCGGAGCACCACGAGCTGCCCGTGAACCCCGACGCCTACATCTGGCAGCTCTCCGTGGGCGAGCAGCAGCGGGTGGAACTGGTGAAGACCCTCTGCTTCGGAGCCCAGCTGCTGATCCTGGACGAGCCCACGTCGGCCCTCACGCCCCAGGAGACGGACGACCTCATCGACCGCCTCAAGCGGATGACTGCCGAGCTCTCCATCATCTTCATCAGCCACAAGCTCAACGAGGTGAAGTCCCTCTCGGACCGCGTGACCATCCTGCGGCACGGCGCCGTGGTGTTCAACGGCCACACGGCCAACCACACGCCCGCCGAGCTGGCGGCCCTGATGACGGGCCACGAGGTGGTGCTGCCCCGGAACGAGAGCGGCACCGGGGGCACCGAGGTGATCCTCGCGGCCAGGGACCTGAAGGTGAAGGGGGACCGGGGCCACTACGCCCTGGACGGCCTGAACCTGGAGCTGCACGCAGGAGAGGTGCTCGGCCTGGCGGGGGTTTCGGGCAACGGTCAGCGGGAGCTGGCGGACGTGCTGGCGGGCCTGCGGCCGGTGGAATCGGGCACCATCCACTTCCAGGGGGAGGACCTCACGCACCGCACACCCCGGCACCGCATCGAGGCGGGCATGGGCTACATTCCCGAGGACCGTCACCACGAGGGCATCGTGCCCGCCTTCTCCATGAAGGACAACCTGGTCCTCAAGGACTTCGCGTCTCCCAAGTTCAGCTTCTCCTGCTTCCTGAAGCTCGGCGAGATCGAGCGCAACGCGACCGCCCTCCGGGAGAGCTTCGACATCCGGTGTTCGTCCACGGCGGTGGCCACGGGGTCCCTGTCCGGGGGCAACATCCAGAAGGTGATCCTGGCCCGGGAGATTGCCAGGAGACCCAAGGCCCTCGTGGCGGTCTATCCCACCCGCGGCGTGGACATGGGGGCCCAGGAGTTCATCCACACGCAGCTGCTGGAGCGCCGCAAAGAGGGCGTTGGCGTGCTGCTCATCTCCGAGGAACTGGAGGAGATCATGAACCTCTCCGACCGCATCGCCGTCATCTACAAGGGGCGGATCCTCAAGGTGCTGCCTTCGGCCGGGACCACCCGGGAGCAGCTGGGTCTCCTGATGGCGGGGGTCGTCCATGAATAGCGTGAAGTTCTTTTATCGCTCCGGCGTGATCCTCATCGCGGCCATGGCTGCCGCCCTGATGGGGGCCATGGTGCTGCTGGCCATCGGAGCCAGTCCCACGGCCACCTACGTCACGATCTTCACGGGTCCCTTCGCCGACAAGTTCGGCATCACGGAGGTCCTGGTGCGGGCGGTGCCCCTCATCCTGGTGGGCCTGGGCATCGCCATCTCCTTCCGGAGCGGCATCCTGAACATCGGCGCCGAGGGCCAGATCATGGTGGGCATCCTGGCCTCCACGGCCGTGGCCCTGGCCTTCCCGGGTTCCCCCAAGGTCGTGCTGCTGCCGCTCATGCTCATGGCTGGCGCCCTGGGGGGCGCGATCTGGGGCGGCATCGCGGGCTTCCTGAAGGCCAAGCTGGGGGTCAACGAGATCCTTAGCACCGTGATGCTCAACTACATCGCCGCCCAGTTCTACACCTTCCTGCTGCGCGGTCCCATGATCGACCCCAACGAGCTGGAGACGGGCTCGGGCACGCCCCAGTCCATGCGCCTGCCCAAGGCCGCCTGGCTGGACCGCATCGTGCCGGAGACCCGGCTCCACGCAGGTCTGATCCTGGCCGTGGCGCTGGCGGTCTGCGTCTATATCCTGCTCTGGCGTACCACCTGGGGCTATCGTCTGCGTGCTGCGGGCGCCGAGGAGAAGGCCGCCCGGTACGCGGGCGTCCATGTGGAGCGGTCCCTGCTCACCGCCATGCTCCTGGCCGGCGCCTTCGCAGGACTGGCCGGAGCGGTGGAGGTCGCGGGAGTCCACCACCGGGCCATCGAGGCCATCTCCTCCGGCTATGGGTTCTCCGGCATCGTCGTGGCTCTGTTCGGCGGGCTCCATCCGGCCGGCATCGTGCCCGCCGCTGCCTTCTTCGGGGTGCTGCTGGTGGGCGCGGACATGACCCAGCGCTCGGCAGGGGTGCCTGCCAACATGATCCTGGTGCTGCAGGGGGTGGTGATCCTGGCCATCGTCTCCGCCAAGATGTACATCAACAACGCCTATGCCTTGGAGCGCTTCGCCAGGCTGTTCCGAAGGAAGGAAGCCGCGAGGACCGGAGGTGCGTCATGAACATCGGCGAGATGAGCTACAACATCCTGTCGCTGGGCGTCCCCTTCTCCGTCGCCCTTCTCGTGGCGGCCCTCGGGGAGAACTTCAACCAGCGGGCCGGGATCTTCAACCTGGGCTGCGAAGGCATCATGAGCATGGGGGCGTTCCTGGGCTTCCTCCCCGCCTTCTTCCTCAAGAACGGCCCCCTGGCACCCCACGCCAACCTCATCGGCTTCGCCTTGGCCATTGTGTCGGGCGTCCTTCTCGGCCTGCTCTTCGCCCTGGTCACGGTCACCTTCCGGGCCTCCCAGGGCATTGCGGGCATCGGCCTCCAGATGTTCGGCTGGGGCATCGCCGGCACCCTCTCCCGCCACTTCGTGGGCGGGGTCACAGGCGTGGAGGGGGTTCCCGCCTGGCCCATCCCGGGACTCTCCAAGATCCCCTTCCTGGGTGGCGTGCTCTTCAACCACAACCCAGCGGTCTACCTGGCCTTCCTCATGGTGCCCGCAAGCTGGTACCTGCTTTTCCGGACCCCCTGGGGGCTCAAGGTGCGCGCCGTGGGCACCCACCCGCGCGCAGCGGACACCATGGGCATCAACGTCAATCGGGTGCGCTACCAGTCATTGATGCTGGGCGGCGCCATGGCCGGGTTCGCGGGCGCGTACCTGTCCCTGTGTCAGGCCAAGATGTTCGCCGATGACATCGTCTCGGGCCGCGGGTTCATCGCCGTGGCGCTGGTCTACTTCGGACGCTGGAACCCCGTGGGGATCCTCGGTGGCGCGCTGCTCTTCAGCCTCGCCCAGACCCTGCAGCTCTCCATCCAGGTGGGCGGCATCAAGTTCCCGTACGAATTCGCGGTGATGCTGCCCTACATCCTGGTGATCCTCGTGCTCGCCTTCGCCCGCAAGGCCCGCATGCGCGGCCCCGCCAAGCTGGGCGTGCCCTACAACCGCGAACAGCGCGTGTGACGGGAACGATGAAAAACTTCACCACCAGGACGCGAAGCGCCCTTCGCGTCTTGGTGGTGAGCCTTTCCCTTGAATCAAGCAGCGGTATGACTTCGCTGCGCATCCCCTCTAGGGCTTGATGCGATAGAACCGCTTCGCCAGCGTGAGCCCCTTGATCCGATCGAAGCGGTCTCCCATGGCCGTTCCAAGCTTGTCCAGGCGGTCGTCGGGAAGGGGGTGCGTCTTGAAGAGCAGGGCCACACGGCCTTCGTCCTTGGCGGAGTGGCCGATGGACTGCAGCACCTCGGGGAAGGCGAAGGCTTCATAGCCGGCGCGCGCGCCCAGCACCACGGCGATGCGGTCGGCCTCGAACTCCGCATTCTTGTCGAGGGAGCGCGCGACCACTTCGGCGCCGCTGCCGATCGCTTTCTGGATGGATCGGTTGTCGCCGACCTCCTTGGCCACCAGCTTGCCGCCCAGCTCGAGCATCCGGCCCTGCTGCAGCAGCTTCAGATGATGCTTCCGGATGACATGGCCGATCTCGTGAGCCAGCACACCGGCCAGCTGGGCTTCGTTGCCGAGCAGGCGGTACAGGCCCCGGGTCAGGAAGATGTAGCCGCCGGGCGCCGCGAAGGCGTTGATGTCCTTGGACTCGATCACGCCGAAGTGCCAGGGCAGGTCCGGCCGTTCGCTTTGCGCGGCCACCCAAGCCCCCACATCGTTCACATACTTCTGCAGCTTCGGATCCTTGACCAGGGGCGCGGCGCCCAGCAGGTTGCCGGCGATCTGCCGCCCGATGGCGACCTCCTCCTCCTGGGAGACGCCGCTGGCTCCGGTGAGCAGCCCAGCGACCTGGTTTTCCCCCGTTGGGTCCACCTTCTGCTGCACGTGCTCTTCGACCGCCTTCTTGAGCAGCTTCTCCAGGTCCTGCCCCCGGGAGGCCACGCCGCCCAGGGTCAGTCCTGCCACACACAGCCATGCGATGGTTCTCGTCATGATGGCGCTCCTCACTGTGGGGCCGGAAGGTAGTCGATGGGGCGGGCGGACAGCTTTCCTTGCGCGGCGAACTTCTTCGCATCGGCCTTGCTGGTCCCATAGGACTCGGCCAGCTTGAGCTCGACCTCGTTGAACGTGGCGGTCTTCAGCTCTTCTTCGTTGAGCCCGCGAATGCCGGTGGTGGCGACCACCTTTCCCGTGCCGGCCCGGCCCGAGGCAAGGCTCAGGACGCCAGTGGCAGCCCCGGGCTTCTGGGCTGTCTCGCCCCGGCGAACGCTCAGCATGCGCACCCAGCCCGTGCCCTTCTTCGCCTTCACCTGGAGCCAGCCCCCCTCCTTCTTGAGGATCTCCACCTTGTCCCCGACGGCCAGCGTGGCCAGGGTCTTGGCATCGCCAAAGGGCTCGGCCCGAAGGGGATCGGCCTTCAGCAAGGTGCCCGTCTCTGCGGCCAGGCATGGCGTGAAGAGCAGCAGGAGTGCTCCGTTTCTGATGATTGCCTTGATGGTTTTCATGACGTCTTTCCTCGTAGGTGTTCATCCCAGCGCAGCAGGGCTTCCGCGAACAGGACGCGCCACTCAGCGCGCGCGGAAGCCCCCCCGGTGATCCGCCCCTGGTGCACGAACCAGGCTGGGGGCTCCTCGGCGTAGGCGAGGTTCCGCTCCAGCAGTGATGGCAGCACCGCCCGGGTGCGGTCGATGTCCTGTGCGATGCGGTTCGACGCGTCCGGATCCTTCGCATCGACCACCCAGGAGACGGCAAAGGTCCTGGCGAAGACATCCCACAGGCCCTTCTGCTCGCCCTTCAGGACCTCGGCGCTCTTGGGCTCGCTACCCGATTTCTCGAGGGCATAGCGGATCCGCTCCAGCACGGCATCGTTCAGGATGTTCTTCGTGACATTCAATCGGATCAGCAGCAGGGTGGCCTGCAGCTCGCCGGTGCGCTCGAAGGAGGCCCGCACCATGCTGTGCTCCAGGGCCTTGCTGGTGGCGGATGCGTAGACGCGCGCAATGCTGAAGTAGGCGAGGCCCACGGCCACCGGTCCGGAGAGGTTGATGTACGTGTTGGTGAAGTTGATGCTGGCGTAGGAGACGCCGATCAGGATGAACTGCGAGGCGCCGAACAGACGGTCGATCTTGGCGCGCCCTGCGCCGCTGTAGAACCCCCAGGCGGTGAGCCACACCATGCCCAGCGAGAGAAGCAAGTAGGGGATCCGGGCCTCAGGGAAGCGCAGGTAGTCGCCATGCTTGAAGTTGTCGATGGCGGTGGCGAGGATCTCCACGCCAGGGTGCATCTGGCTCATGGGGGTGGGCTTGATGTCGAAGAGACTGGGAGCCGTGGAACCGATGATGACGACCTTGTCTTTGAACTCGTCCTGGGGCCGCTGCTTGACCTTGTTCGAAAAGTCGGAGAAGACGTCGCTGAAGCTGACGTAGCGGTAGGAGAAGGGCTTGCCGCGCCAGTTCAGCAGCACCTGCTGGGCGGTAGGTTCGGCCCAGCCCAACTCCCCCGCCACCCGCGCGGGCAGGGATGGCAGCTTCCAGCCATGGTCGTCGCGATAGACCAGATACTGGCGGGCAGTGCCATCCGCATCGGGATAGATGTTGTGCAGCCCGAGCCGGCCGCCGTCCAGGGCTGCCTGGAAGTGCGGGAGCACGATGGCCAGGGTCGCATCGGGCCGAGCTTCACTGGATCCGTCCTCGCCGAGCAGGGGGGCGGCGCCTGGGACCATGCTGGCCTTGATTTCACTCAGGGCATCGCTGGAAGGATCCAGGCGGAGCATGGGGAAGAAGGTGTTGTTGGTGCCCGCGATGGTGGCGTTGAAGGCGGCATCGCTGTCCGGGTTGTAGACATCGGCGTCGCTGAACAGGATGTCGAACACCACGGCCTTGGGGTTCTGCTTCTCGACGTGCTCGAGGAACTCGCCCAGCACCTGCCGCGGCCAGGGCCACCGCCCGAAGTCCTTGGCCATGGCCGCGAGGCTGGCCTCGTTGATGTCCACGATGACGATGTCCGGATCCGGCCTGGGTGCGATGATCCGGTAGCGCACCATCGCATCGAACGCGGCCTGCCGCATGTTCGTGGTGACGTGGAAGAAGACCGTGTCTGTCACCGCGAGCAGGGTGAAGAGCGCCGCGAGGTAGAGGTAGAACCCATGCTTCCACCGCTTGGCCAGCAGGGTGGAGAAGGCGGCCATGACCCGCCGGACGTAGCCGATCAAAACGAGTCCCAGTTTCATGTCACCCGAACCGCCTGTCGCCTGGAGGGATCCAAGGAGCATCCTCGTCCCAGGTCCATGGTGCCAGAAAGGCGCCGGCCTGCCGCCCTCCCTTCAAGTCCCTGGAATGCGCGGCTAGGTCGGCAGGGGGTAGTGCACCGCGGCCATCTCCACGGCGTCGATGATCTGCTGGTAGCCCGTGCAGCGGGACAAGTTCGGGTTGATGGCCTTGCGGATGGCGTCGCGGGTGGGGCGCGGGTTCTTCAGCAGGAAGGCGTGGGAGGTCATGATCATGCCGGGGATGCAGAAGCCGCACTGCACGGCGCCCGCATCCATGAAGGCCTGCTGCAGGGGGTGCAGACCGCCCTCCTTCCCGGCCAGCCCTTCGATAGTGGTGACGCGCTTGCCCTCGACATCCTTCAGCTTCTTGATGCAGGACTTGATGGCGATGTCGTCGATGAGGATCGTGCAGGTGCCGCAGATGCCGATGCTGCAGCCGTCCTTGGCGCCGATGAGGTCCAGCTCCTCCCGCAGGAACTCGAGGAGGTTCCGCTCGGGATCGCTCGCTTCGACCGCTTGACCATTGACCGTGAATTGCATGGGGACTCCGAGTCGTCGGGAAGGGGATCAGGCCAGGGGCTGCACGCGGATGGGCAGGGAGAGGGTCCGCTGCCCCGTGGCGTTGTAGATGGCGTTGGCCAGGGCCGGGGCCGTGATCTCCAGGGTCGGCTCGCCGCAGCCCTTGGCGCCGCTGAGGCTCAGGGGATCCGGATTCTCCAGGATGATGGGGGTCATCTGGTCCGGCAGATCCATGGCGCGGGGGATCTTGTAAGTGTTCAGGTTCAGCGTGGTGATGCGGCCGCCGTCCGACTTCACCTCTTCCATGAGCCCGTAGCCCATGCCCATGGCGAGGCCGCCGTAGATCTGCCCCTTCACCATGAGGGGATTGATGGCGCGGCCCACCTCATGGGCAGCCGTGAGGCTCAGGACCTTCACCTTGCCGGTCTTGCGGTTGACGGAGACTTCCGCGGCCTGGCAGGCGTAGACGTAGGTGAAGTAGGCGCGGCCCTGGCCGGTGTGCTCGTCGCAGGTGACCTGGGGCGGCCGGAAGGTGCCGATCATGGAGGGATGGAGGTGCTGGCTGTAGACCTCCTTGATGGCGGCATCCCAGGGGATGCTGCGGAAGGGGCCCTTGACCTGGCTGTCCTCAAAGCGGATGTCTTCGGGCTCGCAGGAAAGCTGGAGCGCCAAGGCCTCGGCGATCTGCGCCTTCAATTTCCGTGTGGCCATCACCACGGAACCCGAGCCCATGATGGTGCCGCGGCTGGCCACGGTGGTGCCGCTGTCGGGCACGGTGGAGGTGGAGGGGCGGCGGTAGCGGACCTTCTCGATGGGCAGGCCCAGTTCCTCGGCGCAGACCAGCATCATGGTGCTCTCGGCCCCCTGGCCGTTCTCGTGGATGCCCGTCTCGATGAGCACGGAGCCGTCCGGCTGGGCGGCGATGATGGCCGAGCAGATGTCCGTGCCTTCGGCGCCCAGGCTCATGCCCCGGTAGCTGATGGCGAGGCCGATGCCGTACAAGTCGTCACCATCGCCCTTGCCATGGCTGCAGAGCTTGACCCGCTCGTGGTAGTTCACGGCGTTCATGACCTTGGTGAGGGCCTCGTCCAGGCTCACGGTGTGGTCGTCCAGTACCTGGCCCGTGATGGTGGTGGAGCCCTGCTTCACCATGTTCTTCCGCCGCACGGCGATGGGATCCAGGCCCAGCTTTTCGGCGCCCATCTCCACCAGCTGCTCGACGATGAAGTTCATCTGGGGGCTGCCGAAGCCGCGCATGGCACCGGAGAACACGTTGTTGGTGTAGACGCCGTACGTATCGCAGTGGACGTTCTCCACGGCGTAGGGACCGCAGCACTGCACGGTGGAGCGCCAGGTCACCCAGGGGGTCACGGAGCAGTAGGCGCCACCGTCCGCCAGGGTGCGGATGCGGCAGGCCTTGATGGTGCCATCCTTCAGGAAGCCCATTTCGTAGTGGACGGTGTACGGGTGGCGCTTGTAGGACTCCCGGATCGACCATTCCCGCTCGTAGGTCATCTTCACGGGGCGGCCCGTGAGCTTGGCGGCCAGCGCGGCTCGGGCGCAGACGATGGCGGCGGTGTCGTCCTTGCCGCCGAAGCCGCCGCCCATGGGCGTGCCGATGATCTCCACCTCGTGCAGGGGTACGCCCAGGATGGCCGCCACGAAGCGGCGGGTGCTGAAGGGATGCTGCATGCTGCCGTGGACTTCCAGGCCTCCGGTGGCCGCGGGGATCACCAACGCGCTTTCGGGTTCGAGGTAGACATGCTCGACGGCCTGGGTGCGGAAGACGTGGTCTAGGACCAGATCGCTTTCCTTCAGGGCCGCATCGGCATCGCCCCGGCGGATCTGGTGCTTGTTGGTGATGTTGGAGCCGTGCTCTTCATGGACCAGGGGCGAGCCGGGCTTGACGGCCTCCTCGACGTCCAGGATGGGGGGCAGGGGATCGGCGTCCACCGTCACCTTCGCGGCGGCGGCAATGGCCTGGGCCCGGGTCTCGGCCACCACCACGGCCACCACGTCGCCGGCCTGGATGCCGCCGCTCTCCAGCGAGGCCAGGGCGCCAGGGAGGACATCGGATAGAAACACCGCCTGCTGATCGCTGATCTCATCGGGCAGGAGCTCAACGGTGGACTCGGCCATGGGCACGCGCACCCACTGGGCCTGGGCTCCGCCGATCTGACCGAAGCCGAAGAACTGGCGCTCCAGGCACATGGTGAGCAGGCCAATGCGACAGTAGTAGCAGTTGCCGCAGCTCGTCGAGAAGGGGGAGACGATGCGCTGGCCGGGCTTCAGCCTGCGGACGGCGCTGCCCACCTCCTCCACTATCCCCACGAGCTCGTGCCCCAGGACGGCGCCCGCGGGCACAGGTATGCGGCCCCAGAAGA
>CAYZND010000118.1:0-9481 GCA_964479495.1 uncultured Mesoterricola sp. | reverse complement strand
ACGGAAGACGGCCCGCGCAGGGGTGCCTGCGAGGTTCCAGCAGGCCAGCTTGAGGCCGAACCAGACGTTCTCCTGGAGGGAGGTGGGAACCCTGGCGCTCAGGGGCACATGGTCATAGAGAGGGTGCGTCAGCTCCTTGGCGAACCGGGAGACGACGCCTTTTCGCTCCGGCGTGAATGTCATCATCGCGCCCGAAGCCAGATCCGGCCGGGAAGCCGAGTGCCGCCCGCCCCGCACCTTGAGGGTGAGGGCGGCGCGCTGCGGGTCCAGGACGCCATGAACGCGCACGTAGGCCGTGAACTCCAGGTTGCGTATGTCCGACGGACTGGACAGGTAGCCCTGCTGGTCCCGCCAGGTGAACCGCTGGACGCCTCCGCTGGCGTGGAGGTGAAGCCGGCTGGTCCATCCCGCTCCGCCGCTGGCATAGGTGAGCGGGTATGATGCGAGGTTCCAGAAACGCCATGCGCCTTCTTGACCGGGCACGGCGTGGGTGCCCCGCTCGATGACGAAGTCCGAGGTCCTGTTGGGATCGGATGAGCCGAGGCGGAAGGAGGCACCGGGAGCCGAGGGGAAGAGCATGGCGACGCCGTCCGGATCCACGGGCCACGCCTGCTCCTGCGCGACTGCGAGCGTCGCGAACCCCCACAGCGCAATGGCCAGTCGTCCATGCCTCCGCATGCTCCACAGGCTCCTTCCCATGGGGTTCATGGTAGCGTGGAGGCCTCATGAAGATTCCAGCCGTCATCCTTGCCGCCGGGGCCTCCCGCCGCCTGGGAGAACCCAAGCAGCTGGTCTGTTTGGAGGGGGAGGCGCTGATCCACCGCGTGGCGCGCATTGCCCTTGAAGTGTGCCACCCGGTGCTGGTCGTTCTGGGCTCGGAGTCGGAGCGGGTCAAGGAGGCGCTATCCGACCTGGATGTCTGCTGCCTGCGGAACCTCGAATGGGAGGAGGGCATGGCCAGCTCCCTCCGGACGGCCGTCTCGGCCATGCCCCTGGATGCCCGAGCGGCCCTGTTGCTGGTGTGTGACCAGCCCGCCGTGGACCGGACCCTGCTCGAGGCCATGCTGGCGCTCCATCACGAGCATCCCGGGCGGAGGATCGCCGCAGCCTATGCCGGCACCCTCGGCATTCCGGCCCTTCTGCCCCGGGACGACTTCGACCGCCTCCTCGAGCTGCGGGGTGACCGGGGGGCGAGATCCCTTCTCCAGTCCGAGGGCGTGCTGCCCATTCCCTTCCCGGAAGGTGCGCTGGATCTCGACCGACCCGAGGATCTGGCGAGGCTCCGCAGGAGGACGCCTTCGCAGAGTTGAAACGCGGGCTCCCCTTCGTTCATCACATGGGGCGAGGAGGATTCCATGATGACGCTCGCCATCCGGATGGCATCCGACGGACCGCTGCTGGTGCTCCAGGACAGCGAGTGGGGTATTGCGGAAGCCTGCCAGTTCCAGGATCCCTTCCTCAAGGGGATGATCCTGGACGCGGAGTACCGACTGGACCGCAATCCTTCAGTGGCCGATTCCTGACCGGAACTCGGGCCGTGACCGGCTTGCTCTTCATGTCATAGCGCTGGCGGGCCTTCTCCAGCTCCGGCATGTGCTTTTCTGCCCAGCCGCAGAGGGCAGAGAGAGGTTGGATCAGCGTCTGCCCCAGCGGCGTCAGGGTGTATTCGGTGCGGGGCGGAACCTCGGGATAGACCTTTCGGTGCACCAGGCCATTCCGCTCCAGATCCCTCAAGGTCTGGGTGAGCATCTTCTGCGAGATGCCGTCGATGGCGCGGTGCAGGTCGCTGTAGCGCGCGGTGCCGTCGGCCAGCAGGTAGATCACCAGGGTGGTCCACTTGTCCGCGATGAGGTCCAGCGCCTTGCGGGTGGGGCACTGGGAACTGAGGACGTTGGGATCGTATTTCATACGCACCATTTAGTATGTATCTCCCGAAAAGGTGCCTTCTTCCCAAATGAAAGCAACCGACACAATCTTAGGTTCCAGTCGCGAAAGCGGCAACCCCCCAAGGAGCTATCATGGCGAATGTTTCCGTTGTCTATCACAGTGGCTACGGCCACACCAAGGTCATCGCGGAGGCTGTCGTCCGCGGCGCCTCCTCCATCGCAGGGACTCAGGTCACCCTCGTCTCCGTGGAAGAAGTGGATTCTCACTGGGAAACCCTCGAGGCCTCCGATGCCATCATCTTCGGTACGCCGACCTACATGGGGTCCGTGAGCGGTCCCTTCAAGACCTTCATGGACCAGTCCGCGAAGGTCTGGTTCGAGCAGAAGTGGAAGGACAAGCTGGCGGCCGGCTTCACGAACTCCATGGGGCTGAGCGGCGACAAGCTGAACACGCTGCAGACACTGGCCATCTTCGCGGCCCAGCACAGCATGATCTGGGTGGGACTCGGCGAGATGGTGGATCCGAACGGCGTGAACCGCCTGTCGAGCTACCTGGGCGCCATGACCCAGGCGGGCAACGTACCCCCTGAGCAGGAGCCCGGCGCCGCCGACCAGGCCACGGGCGAAGCCTTGGGCCGGCGTGTCGCGAAGGCTGCCGAGCGCTGGCGGAAGGGTGCCTGAGAAATTGGCTGTGGAGCGTATATGAAGACCTTGACCCTTGATGAGATGAAACCTGCGCTGGCCCCTTCCGGGCTGCTCGATGCCCTGCAGTGGCGGTATGCCACCAAGCGGTTCGACCCCGCGCGGAAGATCCCTGCCGAAGCCTGGCGTGCCCTCGAGGAAGCCCTGGTGCTGACCCCGAGCGCCTTCGGGTTGCAGCCATGGAAGTTCCTGGTGGTGACCGACCCTTCGGTGAGGGCGCGACTGCGCGAAGTCTCCTGGGAGCAGGCCCAGGTGGAAGAGTGTTCCCACGTGGTGGTCTTCGCGGCCCGCGTCTCCATGGAGCAGCGGGACATCGACCGCTACATCGACCGCGTGGCCCAGGTCCGGGGCGTTCCGAAGGACACCCTTTCGGGCTACCGCGACATGATGGCCGGCAGCCTCCTCCAAGGCTCGTCTCCTGACCGGAACGAACAGTGGGCCGCCCGGCAGACCTACATCGCCCTGGGGAACCTGCTCACGGCTGCCGCCGTACTGGGCATCGACGCCTGTCCCATGGAGGGGCTGGACCCCAAGGCCTACGACCGCATCCTTGGCCTGGCCGGCTCCGGGTACCAGACCTTGGCCGCCTGCCCGGTGGGCTATCGGGCCGAGGCCGATGACTACGCCGCCTTGCCCAAGGTCCGGTTCCCTCTCGACGATGTGATCCACAGGATCTGACCTGTCAGCCGCCAAACGTGTTGATGTCATCCGGGCTTGCCTGGGCAAGCCCGCTCAGGGCGTGACCACCCGGTTCCGGCCCTGGCGCTTCGCCTCGTAGAGGCTGCGGTCCGCCTCATCCACCAGGGAAAGGAAGCAGGTCTGGTGATCCGGGATCTGGGTGGCCACGCCCAGGCTGACCGTCACGCAGCTCGCCACATCGGAGTCCGGGTGGATGAGCCGGAGCTGCTCCACGCCTGCGCGGATCTTCTCCGCCACGAGCAGGGCGCCCGGTCCATCCGTATCACCCAGGACGCACACGAACTCCTCGCCGCCGTACCGGGCCGCCGTATCGCTGGGGCGGCGCACGGAAGCCGCGAAGACCCGGGCCACGGCCCGGAGACAGGCGTCCCCCTGCTGGTGTCCCAGGCTGTCGTTGTAGCGCTTGAAGAAGTCCACGTCCCCCATGATCACGGAGAGGGGCTTGCGGCTGCGGAGGCCTCGCCGCCACTCGTAGTCGATGGCCTTGTCGAAAGCGCGGCGGTTCGCGATGCCGGTCAGCCCGTCCTGCAGGGTCAGGTCCTTGAGGTGGTCCTGGGCCTGCTTCATCTCCACGTGGTTCTTCACGCGGGCATAGACCACGTCGGGATTGATGGGCTTCGTGATGAAGTCGATGGCGCCCGCCTCGAGCGCCTGGGTCTCGTAGGTTTTGCCCGTGAGGGAGGTCAGGAAGATGATGGGGATGCCCGCCGTGGTGGGATTGTCCTTGAGGGTCCGGCACACGGTGTAGCCATCCATGTCCGGCATCACCACATCCAGCACGATGAGATCCGGCTTCTCCGACTTGCTCAGGGCCAGAGCCTCCAGGCCGCTCTCTGCGAGGAGCACGCGGAACTCCTTGGAGAGGATGGCCTGCACCAGGTGCCGCGTCACCTTGGTGTCATCCACAATGAGCACGGTACCGCCCTTCGCCCCCGCGAGGGGGGGTTCACCCTCCTCGGCTGCAGCCCGACCGACCGCCACTATTGCCTCCACCTCCGGCAGGGGTTCAGGGGCCGGAAGCTGCAAGGTGAAGCAGGTTCCCGTGGCGGCATCCGAGGTGAAGCTGAGTTGTCCGTGCAGGTAGCGCTCGGCGAGGAGCCTCAGCCCGAACGTGCCCAGGCCGCGTCCACCGGCGGGCTTGCTGCTGAAGGAACGGTGGAAGATGTGCGAAGCGTTTTCAGCGGGGATGACGCCGGGGTTCCGCACGTGGAAGAAGCGTTCCCGCTCCGCCCGAGCATACTCGATGGTGACGGTGCCTCCTACCGGCGTGGCTTCGAAGGCATTCATGACGAGATCCACGAGGATCCGCAGCAGCAGGACGGGGTCGGTGCGGAAGCGCTCAGGCCGGCCGGGTTTCAGGCACAGGTTCCGCTTGTGGGCCACGTCATGGTTTCGGAAGAAGGCCCCCAGGCTCTCCAGGATCTCTTCCAGCTCGGTCTCCTGGGCATCCACCTGGAGGGTTCCGTTCTCGGCCTGGAGCAGGATGCGGCGTCCCTGGACCTCCTGGGTGAGCTGCTGGGTGAAGTCCGCCAGCTGCCTCACCAGCAGGGGAGCGCTCTCGGGCTCCGCGGCCAGGATGCGAACCGTGCCTTCGAGCCCTTCCGTGAGGTTCATGACCTGGTGGAAGAAGAAGTGCTCCAGTGCTTCGCGGCGATTGTGGTCGCTCAGATCCTGGAGGGACAGGAACACGAGTTCCATTCCTTCCAGTTGCAGTGGAGTCGCCCTCATGCGGAACTCGCTCAGGGTTCCGGATCCCGCATTGCTCATGGAGAGGAGGGACTCGTTGGCCGCAGCAACTCGAGTCGAGTTGCACTCCTCGAGCGTCAGGAACACTCCGCAGGCCTGACAGTGGCTCCCGGAGCCGCACCCGCGAGCGCCTTCGCTGGCCCACAAGCAGCTGACGACCTCCCCGGGGTTGAGCCCCAGCAGAGGCTCGGCGGAGCCGAGGCCCAGGCTCTCCAGCAGGACGTGGCTGGCGGCGACGGTCCGTCCCTCCTGGTCGAGCACCAGCGCCAAGTGATCCGTGGCTTTCAGCAGCATGTCCACGCCCGGGTTGTTCTCACATGCGGCTACGGCGTCCCGGATGGAGGGAGGCACCAGGCGCGGATGGACCGTGAGCGGGGGAAGGGACGGGCGGCTAGGGGGCATGATTTGCTTGCAAGATAGCCTGTTCTCAGGGGCCTGCAAGAAAAAACAGGGCCGGGGCGACCCACCGGGCCATGGGGAGGAGGATGACTCCCCACGGCGCCTCGTGGTTCTTCCGGACGAAGATCAGGGCAGGGGGTGATCCGCGTGGAACTGCTTCAGCCGCTGTTCCAGGATCGGGAACTCGCTGCGCTGGATCAGCGAGGTGCAGGCCCGCAGCCCCTCGGTGTGCTCGCTGCCCGCGGTGGCCAGGGCGATGGCGCTGATGCCGTAGTACATGAACTCCTTCAGCAGCTCGTCACCCGAGAGACCGGGATAGGAGATGGTGAAGTAGAAGCCGTCGGCGATGGGGTCCTCCAGATCCTTGTCGTAGACGATCTTGAAGCCGGCGTCCGTGAAGAGCTTCTTCATGACCTTGGCCTTCTCGCCGTACTCCTTCACGTAGTCCACGAAGTTGAGCGATCCGTCGTTCACGGCCTTGAGGATGGCCGCCAGGGCGTACTGGGCGGAGTGGGAGGTGCCGGAGGACAGGGCATAGATGGTGCCGAAGACCAGGGCGTTGCCCACCTGGTCCGAGGAGTAGAACCGCTTGAGGTCCGGGGCCTTCTTGTTCCAGAGCGCATCGGAGAGCACCAGCATGGCGATGCGCTCGCCGGCGTAGCTGAAGGCCTTGGAGCTGGAGATGAGCAGGGCGTAGTTGTCCGTGTACTTGGCCACCGTGGGCTGGTAGGGGGCTTGGCCGGGGCGGCTGTAGTCCTTGCGGAAGTCCATGCCGAAGTAGGCCAGGTCCTCCACCACGACCACGTCGTATTCCGTGGCCAGCTCGCCGATGATGCGCAGCTCCTCGTCGGTGAAGCAGATCCACGACGGGTTGTTGGGGTTGGAATACATGATCGTGGAGACCTTGCCGGTCTTCAGGTAGCTGAGCAGCTTCTCCCGGAGCTTCGGGCCGCGGTGGTTGTACACGTCGAAGGTCTGGTAGCCCTGGCCCAGGATCTTGCACTGGAGCTTCTGCACCGGGAACCCAGGGTCGATGAAGAGGGTGCCCTCGCGGTCGGCGTGCATGCGGTTGAGGGTCATGAAGCAGGCCAGACCGCCCATCATGGAGCCCACCGTGGGCAGGCAGTGCTCGGAGTCCACGTCGATGTCGAGGAAGAGCTTCACGAAGCGGGCGATCTCCGTCTTCAGCTGGGGGATGCCCTGGATGTCGGGATAGATGGCGGCCACGCCCTGCTTCAGGGCCTCGATCTGGGCTTCGACCCCCACGGGGACGGGAGGCAGCCCGGGGATGCCCATCTCCATGCGGATGTACTTCTGGCCGCTGGCCTTCTCGATGGTGTCGATGAGCTTCTTGATCTCACGGATCGAGGCCTGCCCGACGTTCTTGATGCCGGAGGCCGCCAGCTCTCGGGTCACCGTCTCGAAATCCATGGGCGTCTTGCGATTCTCCATACATCCTCCGGGGTTCAGGCATGGTAGCGAACCGATCCTGGAGCTTTCGTCACAACTGGGGTGCTAGGTCCTGTCCCAGAAAGGAGCCATCCGGCGCACACCCTCCTGGATCTGCTCGGGCCGGGCGGCAAAGCTCAGGCGGGCATGCTGGTGACCCGCCGCACCGAAGGCGGAGCCGGGGGTCAGGACCACCTTGGCCTCATCCCGGAGCCGCAGGCAAAAAGCCATGGGGTCGGCAGCGGCCCGGGGCGGCAGGGCCAGCCAGTGATAGAAGGAGCCGGCGGGCGGGGTCAGGCTTTCTCCGAAGGCCTCCTGCCAGGAGGCGGCAAGGGTCTCCCAGCGCGCGGCGATCTCCCGCCGCCCCTGGGGCAGCACCTCGTCGGAGGCCTCCAGCAGGGCCAGCGCGGCCCGCTGGCAGGAGGCAGAGGCCGCCGTGACCGCAAAGGCGTGCAACGTGGCGGCGGGGGCGAGCCAGCGGGGGTCGCCCACGGCCCAGCCCACCCGCAGGCCAGGCGCGGCCCAGCCCTTGCTCATGGAGCTGAGCACGATGCCATAGTCATCCGCCTCCCGCAGGCTCGGCGGGCGCACACCGAAGAAGAGGTCCCGGTACACCTCGTCGGAGATCAGCAGGATGCCCCGCTGGCGGCAGGCCCAGGCCACGGCCCGCAGGTCCTCCAGGGAGGCGCCGCCTCCCGTGGGGTTGGACGGATGGTTCAGGATCGCGACCTTGGCCTTGGGATGCTCGGCCAGGCAGGCGATGAAGGCCTTCGCATCGAGCCGGAAGCGATCCTTGGCGGACAGCGGGAAGGGCACCGCCACCGCCTGGGCCAGCTGCGCCAGGATCGGGTACGCCGTGAAGCCGGGGTCCGGCACCAGCACTTCGTCCCCGGGGCCGAGCCAGGCCATGAGGAGGCTGAAGAGGGCCGCCTCCGAGCCGCAGGTGACGAGGACCTCCTCCACCGCGGCGCCATGCCACTGAGCGATGGCCCTGCGCAGCTCCGGCAGGCCTGCGTTGGGACCATAGCCGCAGGGGCCGGCCTCCTGGGCCAGGGCCGTCCGGGCCGGGAGGGGCAGGTCCCAGGTGGGTTCCCCCAGCCCCATGGGGATGGCGTCCGGAGGCGCCCCCTGGCTGAAGACGCGGATGGGGCTCAGGCCGATGGAGCCGACGCGAGCGGCGGGGCGCAGGATCGGCTCGGCGGCCGTCATCTCAGGGCATCCTCGAGGCAGGTCGCCGCATCCGTGCGCTCGTCGCGGTACTTGACGATCATGGGGGCGGAGACGTTCAGGCCGTGCTTGTGGGCGAAGCCTCCACTGGCGGGGCGGGAACCCGGCACCACCACGGCGCCTTCGGGCACTTCCTTCCTCAGCTCGCGGCTGTTCACCAGGTCGTAGATCACCGTGGAGCCGGTGATGACGACGCCCGAGGCCAGCACGGCCCGGCGGCGCACGACGATGCCCTCGAAGAGGCCCACGAGGCCGCCCACGAAGACGTCGTCCTCCACGACTACGGGCACAGCCCCTGCGGGCTCCAGCACGCCGCCGATCTGGGCCGCGGCGGAGAGGTGGACCCGGGCGCCGATCTGGGCGCAGCTACCCACCAGGGCATGGCTGTCCACCATGGTGCCGCTGTCCACGTAGGCGCCCACGTTGACGTAGGCGGGCGGCATCACGACGGTGCCCTTACCCATGAAGGCGCCGCGCCGCACCGCATTGCCCCCGGGCACGAGCCGCACGTTGTCCGCCATGGTGAAGTGGCGGGGCGGATAGGCGGCCTTGTCGAACATGGGGAAGCCGGGGCCTTCCATCTCGGTCAGCGCCGTCCGGCGGAAGCCCGCCAGGATGGCCTTCTTCACCCAGGTGTTAGCGCGCCAGATGCCATCCTTGCCGCGCTCGGCCGCCCGCACGAGACCCGCTTCCAGGGCGGCCAGCAGGGCCTCGTGGGCATTCGGGGCATCCGGGTCCGCCACCACCTCCTCGGGGCTGCGGTCGTAGAAACGCTTGAGTTCCTTCACTCCCATCTCGGCGGTCATCATCGGGCGGCTCCCGCAAGCTTCAGGGTCTCGGTCAGGCGGGCCACGGTGGCGGGCTCCGCGTTCACCAGGGGCAGCCGCACGGTGTCGCCCGCCTGGCCAGTGAGCTTCAGGGCGGCCTTGAGCGGAATCGGACTGCTCTCCAGGAAGAGGGCGTCCATGAGGGGGAGCAGCCGGTAGTGCATGCGCTGGGCTGCCGCCAGATCGCCCTTCAGGGCGGCATCCACCAGGACCTTGGTCTCGGCGGGCAGCAGGTTGGCGATGACGGAGACGAGGCCTGTGGCCCCCACGGCGATGGAGGGCAGGGCCATGTTGTCGTCCCCGGAGAGCAGCGTCTTGCCATCCGGCAGGGTCCGGGCGATCTCGCTGATCTGGGCCAGGTTGCCCGTGGACTCCTTGACGGCCACCACCTGGGGGATCTCCCAGAGCTTCGCCAGGGTGGCCGGCGTGATGTTCACGCCCGTCCGGCCCGGCACGTTGTAGGCGATGATGGGCAGCCCCGGCGCGGCATTCGCCGCCTCGGAGTAGTGGGCCACCAGGCCCTTGGGTGTGGGCTTGTTGTAGTAG
>CAYZND010000117.1:0-9523 GCA_964479495.1 uncultured Mesoterricola sp. | reverse complement strand
GGACAGGTCGTGGGCGATGAAGAGGTAGGTGAGTCCGCGCTCGGCCTTGAGGCGGTTGAGGATGTTGATGACCTGGGCTCGGATGGAGACGTCCAGCGCACTGATGGGTTCGTCGGCGATCAGGAGCTCCGGTCCCATGACGAGGGCCCGGGCGATGCCGATGCGCTGCCGCTGGCCGCCGGAGAACTCATGGGGGAAACGGGAGGCGAACTCGGGCAGGAGCCCCACTTCCAGGAGCGCCTGCTCCACCTTGGCGCGCCGCTCGGCCTCGTCTTTGAAGAGCCCGAAGTTGATGAGCCCCTCGGAGACGATGTAGTCGATCTTGGCCCGCTCGTTCAGGCTGGCCATGGGGTCCTGGAAGATCATCTGGATCTTCTGGCGGAGGAACTTCTCCCGGTCGGAGGAGATGGAGCCGCTGATGCGCTCGCCGTTGAAGAGGATCTCGCCCTTGGTGGCGGGATTGACCCGCACGATGGCCCGCCCGATGGTGGTCTTGCCCGAGCCGGACTCTCCCACCAGCGAGAAGGTCTCGCCCCGGTAGAGGTCCAGGTTGACGCCCTTCACGGCCGTGAACGCCTTGCGGCCCGACCCGAACGTCACTTCCAGGTCCTTCAGGGAGAGGATGATGTCCTTGCTCACGCCAGTCCTCCTTCACTCGCCGGGCGGGCCTCACCCTGGGAGCCTTCATGCAGCTTCCGCTTCAGGCGGAGGATCGTATCCGGCACCGGCACGCGGGGCGCCCGATCGTCCAGCAGCCAGGTCTTGGCCCAGTGGGTGGGCGACACCTGGAACCGGGGCGGCTCGTACTGGAAGTCCACCTCAAGCGCACCCGGATTCCGAGGAGCGAAGGCGTCCCCCTCGATGGTCTTGAAGAGGCTGGGCGGAGTGCCCTTGATGGAATAGAGCTCCTCCCCCTTGATGCCCAGCTGGGGCAGCGAAGCGAGCAGAGCCCAGGTGTAAGGGCAGCGGGGATCGTAGAACACCTCGCGCACAAGCCCTTCCTCGATGACCTGGCCCGCGTACATCACGGCCACCCGGTCGGCGACGTTGGCCACCACGCCAAGGTCGTGGGTGATGAAGAGGACGCTCATGCCCAGTTCGTTTTGCAGCGACTTGATGAGGTCAAGGATCTGGGCCTGCACCGTGACGTCCAGGGCCGTGGTCGGCTCGTCGCAGATGAGGATCTCGGGCTTGCAGGCGATGGCGGTGGCGATGACCACGCGCTGGCGCATGCCGCCGGAGAACTCATGGGGGTATTGCCGATAGCGCCGCTCGGGCTCCGGGATGCCGACCCGCTCCAGGGTCTGAAGCACGGACCGGTAGGAGTCCTCCCGGTTCAAGCCGAGGTGCAGGGCTGCCGCTTCGCGGATCTGCTCGCCCACGGTCTTCAGAGGGTTCAGGGCCGTCATGGGGTCCTGGAAGATCATGGCGATGCGCTTGCCCCGGATCTTCAGCCAGTCCTTCTCCCGCGTGTAGCCAGCGATGTCGGTCCCATCGAAGAGGATGCTGCCGGACTCGATGCGGCCGTTCTTGTCGAGCATGCCCAGGAAAGTCTTCGCGAAGACACTCTTCCCGGAACCGGACTCTCCCACCACCGCCAGGGTCTCCCCCCGGCGCAGTTCGACGGAGGCTCCGCGCAGAGCCGTCAGCTGCCGCCCTCGCAGCGTGAAGCGGACCACCAGGTCGCGGGCCTCGAGCAGGACATCGCTGTTCATACGTGGTTCCTCGGATCGGACGCGTCGGAGAAGCGGTTGCCGACGATGTAGAAGGAGATCGTGATGGCCGCCACGACCGCCGTGGGCCAGACCAGCTGGCCCGGGTAGAGCATGAAGGTGTTGAGGCCCAGGTTCACGAGGTTGCCCAGGGATACCGTCTCGATGGGAAGACCGAGGTTGATGAACCCAAGGTAGACCTCCGCGCCGATGGAGTAAGGGATGGTGAGGGCCGCCTCCATGATCAGGACGCTCACCAGGTAGGGCAGGACGTTCCGGGTGATCATGCGCCAGAGGGGGGTGCCCAGGCAGCGGGAGGCCACGTTGTACTCGGCGTCCCGGATGGTCAGCACCTTGTTGCGCACGAAGCGCGCGATGCCGATCCAGCCTGTGATGCACATGGCGATCACGATGGTCCAGAAGCCGGGCCTGAGGATGTAGGTGAAGAGGATCAGGATCACCGTCTGGGGGATGTTGTTGAGCACGTTGTAGAGCTCGGTCATGAGGCGGTCGATCCGCCGGACATAGCCCCAGAGCGCGCCGACGATCATGCCGAGCCCCACATCGAACAGGGCGATGATCAGGCCCAGCGTGACACTGGTGCGGGTCCCGTACCAGGCCCGTGCCCAGATGTCCCGCCCCAGGCCGTCTGTCCCGAAAAGATGGGCGCTGCTGGCCGGCAGGTTCCAGTTGTTGCTGTCCAGGTCCACCAGGTTGGGATTCACCGAGGAGAAGACCGGATACAGGAAGGACACGGTCACCAGGACCACGATGATCGAGAGCAGGACGATCGAGACGGGGTTCTTGAGGAAGGTCCGGAGCGTCGAGCCCCAGTAGGAATAGTGTGCGAAACCGGTTTGCTCGGCGGCCTTCGCATCGAAGGCCGCTGGCCGGAAGAGCTCGCGGGCGGGTTCAGGGCGCTGGGTCTGCATCAGTGGCCTCCCTTGGCGGAGGATTCGTCGAGCTTGATGCGCGGATCCACGAGCACCATCAGCAGGTCGCCCAGGAAGACGCCCACCACGCCGAGCACGGCATAGAGGAGGACGATGGTCTGCACCAGGGGGTTGTCCTGCTGCTTGATGGCGTTCACCAGGAGGCCTCCCATGCCGGGAATGGAGTAGATGCTCTCGATGATCAGGGAGCCCGCGACGGTGAGCAGGATCTGCTGGGGGAAGTACTGCACCAGGGGCACCAGGGCGATGCGCAGGACATGGCCCGTCATGACCCGCCGGCGGGGCAGCCCCTTGGCCGTGGCGAACTTGACGTAGTCACGGTTCTCTTCGTCCACCATGAAGCGCCGGAGCCAGATGGCGTACCAGGCGATGCCCATGAGCGAGAGCGAGATGGTGGGCAGGATCCAGCTCACGGGCTGGTCGTCATAGAAGACGAGGGGCCAGCCGAGCAGACCCGTGATCCACTGCTGGATGAAGAAGAGCCAGATGAGGCTTGGGAGCGCCCGGACGATGGTCACATAGCCCGTTCCGGCCCAGTCGACAGGTCCGTCCTTGAAGCGCGCCATGAGCACGCCGAGCCCCAGGCCCAGCACCATGCTGATGGCGATGGCCACGATCCCGAAGTAGAGGGAATAGGGAGCCTTCTCCTTGATGACGTCCACGATGGGCGCCCGGGGGTAGAGGGTGATGGAGCGCCCCAGATCGCCTTTGGCGATACCCCCTGCGAACCGGGCGAGCTGCTTGACAGGGTTGCCCGCCACGCCGAGGTCCTGCAGGTAGATCGCCCGCTGGGCCTCGTCCATGTTGACGTAGTCATCGCGTGTGAAGTAGCCGCTGGTCGGCATGAGGCGGAGCATCATGAAGACCGACACGACCACGATGACGATGGTGAGAAGCGACTGCCAGAGCCGCTTGAGGATGTAGGGACCCATCAGGCACCTTCTTGGTTGTTCCGGCCTGTGCCGGGAGCCTTACAGTCGAGCGCCGCGAAGGGAGGCCCTCCCCGCGCGGCGCTGGCCGGGTGAAGCTACTTGCCGGTGAGTGCGTTCAGCTGCTTGTAGAAATCAGTCTTGAGCTTTTCGTAGCGCTTCGCGGTGATGGGTTCCTTCTCGATCACCATGCCCTTGTACTTGAAGCGGGTGATGCCGAAGGCGCCGCGGGGCGAGGTGAAGGGCACGACCTTGGTGATCTGGTAGGCGGTGCCGCCCATCTGCCAGGGAAGCACGTAGCAGCGGTCCAGGAAGAGGGACTCGGCCTTCGCGAAGATGGCATAGCGCTCGGAGAGCTTGATCTTGGCGGAGGCGTCGGACACCAGCTTGTCGAACTCTGGATCGGAGTACTGGCCATCGTTGACGGCGCCGTTGGTGACCAGGCGGCCCAGCTGGGCGCTCGGATCCGCGAAGCCGAAGCGGAAGTTGTCGTGCATCAGATCGAAGCGCCGGGGTTCCACGGCCTCGCCGTAGCTGTCATCGATGTACTGGCCATCCAGGATCTGGATGTTCTCCTTGCCGAAGGTCTCTTCCAGCATGGCCTTGAGGAGCAGGGCGCGCTTGACCTCCGTGGCGCTCGGATCATGGACGTAGAGCAGCTGAAGCGGCAGCTTGCCGTCCACCTGGAACTCGCCGACGGGCTTCCAGTCCACCTTCTTGGGCTGCACGCCCTTGATGGTTCCCTTGCCGTCCGTGAGCTCGGCCAGGGCCTTCTTGAAGTACTCCTGGGCCTTCTTCTTGTCGTAGTGGCTGCCGGCGTCGCGGAGCTCCTTGAGGCCAGGGTAGTCGCTGTAGTCCTTGCCCTTCTCATCGAGCACCGTCTGCTCGGGAACCACCGTGTTACGGATGATCGCGCCGGGCTTGTAGGGGTCATCCAGCTGGTTCAGCTTCACGCGGTCGATGCCGTAGTGGAGCGCCTTGCGGAAGTTGGGGTTGTTGACGAAGGCCTTGTATTCGGGGTTGGCCGACGTGAAGTTCTGCACGAACCAGTAGGTGACCGAGAACCGGGAAGAGGACGGGGGATCGGAGTAGACCATGTCCGCCCACTTGCTGCCCGCCAGCGCTTTCACCTGGTCCGCGGAGAGCGTCGCGAAGGACAGCTCGCCCCGCTGGAACATCTGCAGCGTCACATTGGGATCCACGACCTTCTGGAGGTTCACGTTCTTCACGCCGATGGACTTGGCATCCCAGTAGTAGGGATTGGCCTTGAGGATCATCTGCTTGTCCCGCTGCCACTCGGAGATGCAGTAGGCACCGGAATAGATGAGCTTGTCCTTCGAGATCCCGAAGTCCTGTCCGGCGGAGGCGAGGAACTCCTTCTCCACGGGCAGGAAGAGTTCCATCACGAGGTAGGAGAGGAAGAAGGGCGTGGGCTTCGTGAGCTTGTAGACCACGGTGTACTTGTCCTTGGCCACCACACCGACCTTGGCGAAGTTCGCCAGGGCCTGCTCGCGGGTCATGTCCTTCTTCTTGCCGGCGTCGATGTCGCTGAGGTCCAGGTAGTAGTCGTTGAGACCGACGATGAGCTTGCGGAGGTCCTTGGACAGGTTCTTGATCTTGTTCTTGGGGTCCGCCACGTAACGGAGACCTTCGACGAAGTCGTCGGCCGTGACCTCGTAGTTGGTCTTCTGCCCCTTGGAATCCACCCAGGGAACGCCCTGGCGGAGCCGGAAGGTCCACTCGGTGCTGTCGGCGTTCACACCCCAGACTTCCGCCAGGGAGGGCACGAACCTGCCGAAACGGTCCTGCTCCACCAGGCCATCCTGCGTGTTGCAGGCGATTCGCTGATCGGTGGTGGTGGGCGTGTCGAAGTAGACGAGCGAGGACCCTTCCGCCGTGTAGGTGGCGTCGTAGCGGTCGAGGGTCGCGGGTGCCGCGGCCGACAGAAGGGAAGGCAACGTCAAGGCAAGAGCCAAGGCCGTTATGGGACTGTTCATGGAGTTCTCCTTGAAATCTCCGGTTTCCGGACGAGGGTGTGGACCTGAGCGCAATCGCAAATGAGGCGTGAACGATTCCCTGATGAAGGGGACCAAGAGGTGCATGTATTGCGGAGGCAAGGCGCGTGTTCGGTCCCACAGGCCAGCAGGTCGGTTGTCGAGAGTCATTCCGAACGCCACTGGGAACCGCGGTAGACGTTCCTGAATGAGAGCCAGGCCGTTTGCCCCGGTAATGGGAGAACCGCTCCTTTTGAGCAAGTGATGTGCCAAACATCAATGGCCCTGCTAACCCCCATGAATGCAAGGAGAAGCCGCCACAGGCCCCAATCACGAGTTCAAATGGTCACCGCGCCTCAACCATTTGAAGCCATTCTGCAACCATTAACCATTCTGCGCCGACTCCAGGTACACCCGCCCCAGGGGCGTCAGGCCGAGGCCGATCCGACCGCGGCCCATCTGCACCAGGCCCCGGGAAGCCATCTGGTCCAGCACCTTGCGCATCTGCTGCTCGGACAAATTGAAGCGGGCCTCCACCGATAGGTCCGACAGCTTCTTGCGTCCGATGAGGAGCTTGGATTCATTGGCTTTCCGGATCGCCTTGAGAACGAAGAGGGTCAGCCGGTCCTGAGAGTCCGGAAGCGTCGCCTTGGCCTGCAGCAGATCCTCCGACAGCACCGACCGGTCGATCACATCGCTCTCTCGAACGGCGAGGATGTACTCCACGGCACTCTCAAGCTCCCGCACATTCCCCGGCCAATCGTATTGATTCAGAAGGTTTCTGGCATCATCCGTAAGTTTTAAGTCGAATCCATTCTTCTGGATCAGGAAGTGATAGAAAAGTGGAAGTATGTCCTCTCTCCGATCTCGCAGGGACGGAATATGGATGTAGAGCTTCTTCAGCCGGTAGTAGAGATCCTCTCGAAACGTGCCCTTCCGCACCATCTCCAGCAGGTTCTTGTTGGTGGCTGCGACCACCCGGACATCAACAGGGATGTTCTTGCTGCCGCCCACCTTCAGGACCTCCTTCTCCTGCAGCACGCGCAGCAGTCGGGACTGGATCTTGGGGGAGATGTCCCCGATCTCGTCCAGGAACAACGTTCCCTGGTTGGCCAGCTCGAAGAGCCCGACCCGACCGCCCTTCCGGGCTCCCGTGAAGGCCCCTTCCTCGTAGCCGAACAACTCGCTCTCGATGAGCTCGTCGGGAAGGGCCGAGAAATTCACGGCCAGGAAAGGACCGTCCTTGCGCCGGGAGGCATCATGGATGGCGCTCGCCAGAAGTTCCTTCCCCGTGCCGCTCTCCCCGTAGATCATGATGTTGAACTCGCTCTCGGCCAGCTTGCGGGCCTTCTGGAGGAGGTCCTTCATGCCCTGCGACTTGTGCACCAGGTCGTTGAAGGAGTATTTGGCCTTGTAGCCTTGCTTCTTGAGCTCCTTCTTGAGGCTGTTCTCCATGTTGATGCGCTCGCGCACATTCTTGATGGTCACCAGATACGAATCGTCCAATTCGTTATATATTTTTGAAAATACGTACGTTGCTCCATCAAGCTGAAGAAGGTAGTTGTCGAGGGTCTCTTCCCTCAAAAAAGCGTTCAACTTCTTGTTGTTTGTCTTGGTGTCGGCAAAGATATTCACGCCTTCGCCAAGGTTCAACAACCTTGCGGCAATGCTGTTGATGAGGCGGATCCTTCCCGTGGCATCAAAGGAAAGAATTCCATCGTTGACGCTGTTGATCATGCGGACCAGGAACTCATTCATGGCCTTCAGGTTCTCGTGCTTGATGTGCAGCTCCTTGCCAAGGGAGATGATCTTGCTCATGTACTTGGCGGAGATCAGGTGGATCTTCTCCTGGATCTCTGCGCTGAGCACTTCCAGGGACTGCACGATGTCCATGATCGTGGTGATGTCCAGGATCCGGGAACCGATGTCGATGACGTTCCGGGCGCCGGCGGGAATCAGCGCGGACTCGCCGGGGGTGATGATGTAGTCGTAGGCGAGCTGGTCCGACGAGCAGCCCGGGTAGTAGGCCTGGTACTGATACTGGGTGAAGCCGATCTTCTTCAGGAGTTCGATCACCTCATAGGCGGTTTCCTTGACGTCGTTCACGATGAGGAGGGAGCTGTTCTCGGGAAGGGCGTACAGCTTGTCCAGGTAGGCGAAGTTCAAGGTCCTGCGGGCGATGAGCACATCGCAGGTGTCGTCGAAGCAGTGTTTGCACTCGTCCAGGATCAGCGGCGAGGTGAGCACCACCAGCGCGTGGCTGATCCGCTCCTGGATCCCGTTGTCCGTGGCATAGCTTTCGATCTGCACCGTGTGGTCGAACAGGTCCTCGAGCTGCGACAGCAGCTTGATTCGCGTCGCTTCGGAGCCGGAGATCATGACCAACCGCTTCATGCAACCACCTGTGTTTCAATCTTCGAGACCACTTGGCCCACCCTTTGCTTCTGCCCTGCGTTCGGAAATGGCCAGGAGGTCCCGTCTTGTTGAAGCTCATAAAGAATGGAGAGGTTTTCGCTCCAGAACCTCTTGGCAGGAAGGACATCCTGATTGCCGGAGATCGAATCGCCTGCATCAGGGATGCCATCGAACCCATCTCTTCCCCCTGCCTTGAAATGGACGTGATCGATGCTAGCGGGAAATGGGTCTTCCCTGGGTTCATCGATGGCCATGTCCATTTGACCGGCGGGGGCGGCGAAGGGAGCTTCCGATCCCGAACCCCGGAGATCGTCCTCTCCAGTCTGGTGAAGGGTGGTGTCACCACCGTGATCGGGTGCCTCGGGACGGACTGCATCACCCGCAGCCCCGAGTCCCTGTATGCGAAGGCCAAGGGCCTCGAGGAAGAGGGCCTGACCACCTACATGTTCACGGGTGCCTACCGGATCCCCATTCCGACCCTGACCGGCAGTCCCATGAAGGACATCCTGCTCATCGACAAGGTGGTGGGCGCTGGCGAAGTGGCCATCTCGGACCATCGCTCCTCCCAGCCTCACATCGACGAGCTCAAACGGCTGGCCGCGGACATCCGGGTGGGCGCCATCCTGTCCGGCAAAGCGGGCGTGCTGAACATCCATCTGGGAGACGGGCCGGACGGCCTGAAGCTGCTGCGGGACATCGTAGCCACCACGGAGATCCCCTACTCCCAGTTCCTGCCCACCCACCTCAACCGCAACGAACGTCTCTTCCAGGAAGGCATCGAGTACGCCCGCCATGGCGGTTTCATTGACCTGACCTGCTGCGAACCGGAGTTCCAGGAGGAAGGTGACATCACCGCCAGCGAAGGGTTGAAGCGCTGCCTGGATCAGGGCGTTCCGCCCCAGCGGATCACCTTCACCTCCGACGGCCAGGGCAGCCTGCCCATCTTCAACGAGAAGCGGGAATGCGTCCGGATGGGGGTGGGCCAGGTGAGCGCCCTCTTCATGGCGGTGCGGGACGCGATCCGGGACCACGGCGTTCCCGTCGAACAGGCCCTCTCGGTCATCACGCGCAACCCCGCCGAGATCTACAAGCTCCGGCACAAAGGGCGCTTGAAGGAATCATTCGATGCCGATGTGGTCCTGGTGGATCCGGCTAGCCTGGAGATCGAGACGGTCATCGCACGGGGTAGGACACTCATGGCTCGAGGCGAGATCCTGGTGACGGGAACCTTTGAGGCCTGAAGGTTGAACAGTCCATGGGATCCTGGACTCCGGCTGGGCGCAGTTTATCAAAATCAAGAATGGGCTCGGCACCTCCGATGAACGGGTTGCAGCGGATGAACACATCCACTTACCTGCATGCACAGAGGGAGGACGAGCATGGAGAGCAAGCTGACGACCCGGTTCCTCAAAGTCCTGGCGGTGGCGGCCGTCTCGGGATTCCTGTCCCTGGCCCAGGCCAAGGACCTCCAGATCTTCACGGAGGAGAACAAGCCCCTCAACTTCACCGAAGGCGGGAAG
>CAYZND010000116.1:7140-9610 GCA_964479495.1 uncultured Mesoterricola sp. | reverse complement strand
CACCGGCCCCGACCGAAGCCGCTGCCCCGACCCGCCCCGCGCAGGGGCCCGTGAAACCCCTGCTGGTCCAGGTTCCTGGGGCCCGACCGGCCTCCCCGAAAGCTCCGGTCCCGCCCGCGATCCGCAAGCCTGTCGTGCCTGCGGCGCCCTCTGCGCCCAGGCCTTCGCTCTCCCCTTCCCAGACTTCCGTGGATCCTCAGCCTTCCAAGCCGGTGCCACCTCCGCCGGTAGCTCCCGTGCCAGATGTGCACTTGTCCGGATCGGCCCTGCCCGGAGTTGATCAGTCCGAGGCGAACCCCCCAGAGCCGGAGCTTCTGCTTGAGGCGCTTCCGGAAGAACCTGCCCCGGCCACCCCGCCCGTGCTCCAGACCCTTCCGGACCTCTTCGGTGACTTGCTGGGTCCACTGGAGGACGCACCACCCGCCAAGTCCAAGCACGAGTTCACACTCAGCGGATTCTCCGGCATCCACGATCCCTTCGACGTCAAAGGCAAGGTGGACTTTCCTTTGCCGGAGTCACGACCGGTCGGCCTCTCCAAGGATCCAAAGGACACCCTCGATTCCCTGGGCTCCATCGGGAAGGATGTGCTGGAACTGGAGTTCATCGGGTCCAGCGACAACACCCCGGCCTCCAGGCCCATGGATCAAGCGGCGGCTTCCCTTGTGCATCAACCCCCTCCGAAGATCCAGGCTCCTTCGGAAGCCGAACTGCTCCGGGAGCCCTTCGACAGCGCCTCCCTGGAGGAGTTCGGGAACTACTACCTGCTGGAAAAGATCGCCGTAGGAGGCATGGCGGAGCTCTTCAAGGCACGGCAGCGGGGAGTGCACAATTTCGAGAAGATCGTCGCCATCAAGCGCATCCTGCCTCACCTCTCGGACAACGATGAGTTCGTCCGGATGTTCATCGACGAAGCCAAGCTGGCGGCCCAGCTCACCCACCCGAACATCGTGCAGATCTTCGATCTGGGGAAGGCCGGAGGCTTCTACTACATCGCCATGGAATACGTGGACGGCAGAGATCTCCGCAGCCTGCTGAGGAAGGTCAGGGAATATCGCGCCCCCTTCCCGGAAGCCGTGGCCGCCTATGTCGTCATGAAGGTGGCCATGGCCCTGGACTATGCCCATCGCAAGCGGGGCATGAACGACAAGGAGCTGAAGCTCGTCCACCGGGATGTGAGCCCCCAGAACGTTCTGATCTCCAGCGAGGGCGCGGTGAAGCTCGTGGACTTCGGCATCGCCAAAGCGGCCACGAAGTCCACCCAGACCATGGCCGGAGCCCTCAAGGGCAAGCTGCTCTACATGAGTCCCGAGCAGGCGCTCGGCCAGTCCCTGGACAACCGCTCCGACATCTACTCCCTGGGACTGGTCCTCTTCGAGCTACTCACCGGCGAACGCTGCTTCCAGGCGGACAGTGAGCTGGGTGTCCTGGAGAAGGTCCGCCTTGGCAAGGTCCAGGACATCCAGACGGTGAATCCCCTGGTGTCACGGGACATGGCGAACATCCTGAACAAGGCGCTCCAGAAGAACGTGGACCAGCGGTACGGCTCCGCCAGGCTCATGGAGCGGGACCTGAAGTCGCTCCTGGTCAAGCATGGGAACGAGCCCACGGATCACGAAGTGGCCGAGTATGTGAACACCCTGCTCAAGGGCACGAAAGAGGACCTGGACCACCTGCTCGCCACCCACTTCGCCATCAAGGCTCCGAAGCCAGAGCCTGCTCCTCCTCCGGCCAAGCCCATCCCGGAGGACCCTCCGACCACGGTGGAGGCCAAGAAGGCGGCGGTCACCTCCGCCCGGCCCCCGGAGACTCGCAAGCCTGCCGCCCGCGAGCTCCCGCGCTGGCTTTTGCCTGCCCTGCTGTGCGTTGCGCTGGCCCTGGCCTTGCTCGTCTGGTATATCGCCAGCGGGGCAAGTGGGTAAGATGGTTCCTGCCCTTACCGATCGTTTCTCCAGCCATCCAACATCACTTTCTCCCATTCCACGGAGCACCTCATGGAACTGAACAAGGATCAGGTCACCTTCTACCAGCAGGCGCGCGAGCGCTGCCGCCAGGATGTTGCGGACATGAACAACACCATCCGCGCCGAATGGCAGCACCTCAACGACGAGATCAAGCGTGTACAGGAGCTGATCCAGACCCTGGAGACCCGCAAGCAGACCCTTGGCCAGATGTACGCCTCGGCCAGCGAGATGATCGGCGCCGAGAACGACCTGGACATCTCCCCCGCCATCCAGGAGGGCATGGAGGAGAGCAGCGAGGACTTGGGCGTTGGCGAGATCGACCTGTAGGGCGGTTGCCTGTCGTCAGTGGTCAGTGGTCAGTCAATACCGCTGCGGCCCCTTCCGGGGCCGCTTCTTTGTTTACTGATAACGGATAACCGACAACTGCCAAAAGTTCTTCAGTTCTCGACCTTGAGGATCGCCAGGAAGGCTTCCTGCGGGATATCCACGCTGCCGATGGACTTCATCCG
>CAYZND010000116.1:0-7130 GCA_964479495.1 uncultured Mesoterricola sp. | reverse complement strand
GATAGGAGCTTCTTCTTCCGGCTGATGTCACCGCCGTAGCACTTGGCGAGCACGTCCTTCCGACGGGCCTTGACGTTGGTGCGGGCGATGATCTTGGCGCCGATGGCCGCCTGGATGGCGACATCGAACATCTGCTGGGGGATGACCTCCTTCATCTTCACCGTGAGCGCATGACCCATGGTCTGGCTCTTGCTTCGGTGGATGAGGATGGAGAGCGCATCCACGGGTTCACCGTTCACCAGGATGTCCATCTTCACGAGGTCGGACTCCCGGTAGCCCTTCATGTGGTAGTCCAGGCTGGCATAGCCCTTGGAGATGGACTTCAGCTTGTCGTAGAAGTCGAGCACGACTTCGTTCAAGGGCAGCTCGTAGACCAGCATCACGCGATCCTTGCCCACGTATTCGAGGCGTTGCTGGATGCCGCGACGCTCCTCGCAGAGCTTGAGGAGGCCGCCCACGAAGTCCGGCCGCGTAAGGATGGTGGCTTCGATCAGGGGCTCCTCGATGCGGGCAATCTTCGGCAGGGGGGGCAGCTTGGCCGGGTTGTCCACGTCCACTTCGGTCTCATCCGTCAGGTAGACCTGGTACCGCACGCTCGGGGCGGTGGTGATGAGATCCAGGTCGAACTCCCGCTCCAGCCGCTCCTGCACGATCTCCATGTGCAGCAGGCCCAGGAACCCGCACCGGAAACCGAAACCGAGGGCCTGGGAGGTCTCGGGCTCGTACTGGAAGGAACTGTCGTTGAGCCGCAGCTTTTCCATGGCATCCCGCAGGTCCTCATAGTCGTCGCTGTTGGTGGGGAAGATCCCCGCGAAGACCACGGGCTGGAGCTCCTTGAAGCCCTTCAAGGCTTCGGTGGCAGGCTTCGTGTTGTGCGTGAGGGCGTGGGTGATGGTATCGCCCACCTTCACATCGGCCAGTTCCTTGATGCTGCCCACGAGGTAGCCGACCTCTCCGGGACCCATCTCGTCCAGCTTGGACATCTTGGGATTGAAGACCCCGACTTCATCCACCCGATGCTCACCCCCCGTGGCCATGAAGCGGATGGTCTGACCGGGCTTGATGCGGCCGTTCATGACGCGGATGAGGCTCACGACACCACGGTAGGGGTCGTAGTAGCTGTCGAAGACGAGCGCCTGGAGCGGAGCGTCGCCATCACCCTTGGGAGCGGGGATGCAGGCCACGATCTGTTCCAGGACCTTGTCGCAGTTCTCGCCCGTCTTGGCGGAAACGTTGACGGAATGCGCGATGTCCACCAGGCCGATGACGGACTCGATCTCTTCGAGTACGCGCTCGGGCTCGGACGAGGGCAGATCGGTCTTGTTGAGAACAGGAAACACTTCCAGGTAGTTCTCCAGGGCCAGGTAGGTGTTGGCCAGGGTCTGGGCCTCCACGCCCTGGGTGGAGTCCACCACGAGGATGGCCCCCTCACAGGCGGCGAGGCTACGACTCACTTCATAGGTGAAGTCCACATGCCCGGGGGTGTCGATGAGGTTCAGGGTGTAGGTCTCTCCATCCTGGGCCGTGTATTTCAGGGTGACGGCGTGGGCCTTGATGGTGATCCCGCGTTCCCGTTCCAGCTCCATGTCATCCAGAATCTGCGCCTGCATCTCCCGCTTGGCGATGGTGTTCGTCAGCTCCAGCAGGCGATCCGCCAGGGTCGATTTGCCATGGTCGATGTGGGCGATGATGGAGAAATTGCGGATGAGCTTGGGATCCGTCACTCGTTACCTCGAACCGATCATTGTATCCTGCGCGCCGTTTCGACGCTTGTCGGAATTCCCAAAGGGATATGCGTCATTTTTTGGATGGGATTGTGCACAGCGGAGGGTAGGATTTTCCTAGGATTCGTGTTTCATGGATCCGTGATCTGGAGGGAAGTGTGGTCCCCCGAACCGCTGAGGACCGGATTCTGCTGGTGGATGATCTGGCACTGGTGCGCCGCACCATTCCGGCACGTCTGGGAGCGCTGGGGAACAAGTTCAATGCGGTCGCCAATGTCCCCGAAGCCCGCGAGTGGCTGGAGAAACAGAAGGCTTCGCTGATCCTGCTGGATGTCGTGCTGCCCGGCGTGGATGGCCTCACCTTCTGCAGGGAACTCAAGGCAGACCCTCGATTCCGATCGGTCCCCGTGATCATGCTCACGGATGTCGGAGGCAACATCTTCGAGCGGAGTCTCGAAGCCGGTGCCGACGATTGCCTGCCGAAGCGGAGCCACGATGCCTTCCTGCGGATCCGCATCCACCTGCACATGCACCTGCTCGAACTGAGGCGGAAGCATGGCGGGAACCTTGATGTGCAGGGACCGGGGCACATCGTGCTGGCCACCCATTCCACGCTGCTCCAGGCCCAGCTGCCCTCCCAGCTCGTCGGAGAGGGGCATCAGGTGCGTCTTGCCGACCGGCTCGATGAGATCATTCCCGCCCTCACCGGGATCGAGAATCTGCTGATCCTGGACATGGCCGTGGAACCCGAAGGCATCCACGACTTCCTGTCCCAGCTGCGGATGGATCCCGAAACGGCGGCGATCCCCGTTCTGCTGCTCTGCGACAAGGATGAAGTGGAGGGCCTGACCGGTCTGGAGTTCATGCTGGATGATGTGCTCGTCAAGCCCCTCACGGCCCAGGTGAGCCGTCATCGCCTCAAGTTGCTGCTGGAGATGGGGCACCTGATCCGCAAGCTGTGAGTCGGGGCCGGCAAGGGTGATAATGGGTTCCACTCCCGGAGCTCCCCATGCGTCGTCTCTTGTGCCTTCTGGCCCTCTTCCTTGTTCCGCTGTTCCTGTGCGCCCAGGGGATGAAGAAGGCCGACCTCAAACAGGCCGTGGATGCCGTGGGCGCCGTGGTCGATGACTGGCACCTGGCCGCCGCCGAGGGGGATGAGGCGCGCTATTTCGGTCATCTGTCCGCGGATGCCGTGTTCGTTGGCCTGGATGAGACCCAGCGGTGGAGCAAGAACGCCTTCCGGGAGTGGACCAGCGCGGCGTTCAAGCAGAAGCAGATGTGGACGTTTCGGAGCTCCGAGCGCCACGTCTCCCTCTCCCCAGCGGGGGATGTGGCCTGGTTCGAAGAGCTTCTGGACACACCAGGCATGGGCGTGGCCCGGGGCACGGGCGTCCTGGTGAAGCAGGGGGATGCCTGGCAGATCGCTCAGTATGCCCTGTCCCTTCCCATCCCCCCTCGGGCTTTTCCGGAAGTCCTGGAGGTGATCCGAGTGCAGAAGCTGTTGCCCAAGGATGAAGCGAAGACCCCCAAGCCCCAGCCTCAGCCCACGGACGGCAAGTGAACGAGAGCTAACGCTGCCGGAAGAGCCAATACATCCCTTCCCGGTCGTTTATCCAGATCTCCCCGAAAAGCCGGAGCGTGTACGCGGCTTCTTCAAGGCTTCCGGGCTCTCCACCCTCGGTGATCTGCTTGGGCAGCCTCCGCTGGCCCGTCAGGAACTCCTCCACATAGGGATTGATCCTTCTGGCAGTGGCCAGGGCCTTGTCCGCACCTTTGGGAGAGCCTGAGCGCACGCGCTCCAGGACGGCAGCCCAGGCGAAGAAGGCAGAAGGCCCGCCGCCCATCTCTTGAAGGAGGGTTCCCAGTCGCTTGAGATCGTTGGCGATGAGCAGGTTGCGGACCAACCGGGGACGGACGCCCAGGTGGTCCATGGGATCGATCCGGAGCAGCTCCTCCAGGTGGGGAATTCCCTGGGAGGGCCTGCCCGCCCGCTCGCAGGCATCCGCGAAAGCCAACCGGGCCCGCAGGTAGGGATGGACCTCCGGGAGTTCCCACAGGCGATGGCGATGCTCCCTGAGGAACGGGGTACCCAACCTGGCCTCCGCCCGCTCGACGATGGTCCGTAGTCGGGTGGCGAGGAGCTTCGGCACGGCGATCTCTTCGATGGCAAGGAGCACCTGGGCATCCGTGCATTCGCCGTCGAGCTCCAGCGCTTTCCTCGCATGGGCGAGGGCCTCCGATCTGGACTTGGCCTTCCGCGCCTGATCTGCGAGCTTCTGGGCTTCGGCCTTCGGGTTCTCCTGGGTGGGGGGTTCGTGGGGGGCGGTCATGCCTGGGTTTTCCTCACTCCCAGCCTACCCGCGTTCTCCCGACCTCAGGAAGCGGGGCCGGCGGACAGCTCGGCGGGCGGTATGGGTTTCTCTCCGAAAGCCCGTCCATTGATCACCACGAAGGTGCTCAGGAGAAAGAGGAGCAGAGCCAACAGGGGAGCCCCTCTCCGGGCCATGGCCAGGGACTTGGTTGAGAGTTCCGACATGACCAGAAGGAGCGCCACCATTGGAAGCTTCCAGTGCAGGTAATAGCGATCGAAGGGGTGGGCGCCGGCGGAGAACTTCAGCGCCAGGAGGATGCCGCCCGTGAGGACCGCGGTCCGGAATCCCCAGGCCACCACCATCTTCCACAGGGCAGGGGCGACACCCTTCATGCCCTCCTGATCCTCTTCGAGGCCCGAGATCATGAGCGCAGCCACGGCCGCGCCCCCGGCCACCGCCATGGAGGCGAAGTGAAGCCACTTGATCAGGTCGAAGATCTGGAACTGGGGCATGGCACCCTCGGGGGATCGGGTTATCGAATTCGTGCCAGCGGCATGGTCATGCAGCGCGGGCCTCCGCGGGCGCGGGTCAGCTCGGAACTCTCGAGCATGATGGCATGCTTCCGTCCATCCAGCAGGTTGATGGAGGGATCCGCGATCAGCTCGCCCGCCGTCTTGATGTGATAGCCGGCCTTGTCCAGTTCCCCTGCGGTGACACGGTTCCGGCTGTACATCACGATGACACCTGGGGCCAGGCAGAAGGCGTTCGCACCGTCCGTCCACTGTTCCCGCTGCTGCATGATGTAGTCGCTTCCGCCGCACAGGATGGGGCTCAGGTCGATGCCCACATCCCTCAGCGCACGCAGGAGGTTGGAAGTGGTGTGGAAGCGGATCTCCTCATGGCGGAGATCCATGACGACGACATTGAGCACTTCCCGGTTCCCGTCGGTGAAGTAGGGAGGATAGATCAGGCACTCGTCTTCGCTGGTGCGGGTGAAGATCGTATCCAGGTGCATGGCGCTTCGGATCTTGGGCATCAGCACCATCAGCAGGTGCTCGAAGGAGGACTCCCCGCGGCTGAAGGCGGACCTCAGGTTCTCGGCCAGGAGGTTGATCGCATCGGCGCTGGTGCGCTCGCTGCAGCCCACGGCGAGGACCTTGTCCGAAAGGACGAGCGTATCGCCCCCTTCGAGGCTCTGGGGCATCTTGATGTCTCCCCGGAGCAGCGGCGTCACCTGATCGTAGAAGCGGTTCCGCTCCGCCACGTGCCGGAGCCGTGGGTGGTAGCGGAACACGTAGCTGAGGATGAGCGGTTCCCGCTCGCGGGCCCAGGTCGCCATGAAGTTGATGTTGTAGCCCTGCCCCAGGACGGCCGCGGGATCCCGCATGAAGAGCAGGTTGGGCACCGGGCGGAGGCGGTAGTCGAACTCCTTCTGCCAGTGCGTGGCCAGGCGCGCATCATCCCAGGGGATGCCCGTGATGGTGCGCTGTGCGACCTCCCGGGGAGGCATGTCCCGCAGCAGGTTGCAGGTCCGGTCCGGCAGGTCCACCAGGCGTCGGAGGTCTTCGATGAAGCCCAGCTTGGCCCCATCCTCCTCGAGGGCTTCCATGAAGAGATCCTGGATGTCCAGGACCTCTTCGGCCACCCGTCCCAGAGCCTGGCGGAAGAGCCGATGTTCCTTGCGTGCCATGTCGCCGAACAGGATGTCGTCGAAGAGCAGCTCCTCCATCATCTGGGGAACCATGAGGTCCACTTCGGGCCCAGGGTCGTGGACCACCACCTGCTTGAGCCGGTCGGTCTCCGAGAAGACGGATAGCTGGATGGGCTCCATGGGGCACCTCTCGGCTGGGTTCACTTGAGGGAGAAATATACCTTGGTCCCGCCCGCCCGGGCAGCCTCCGTGCCCTGGACCACGAAGATCCGGCCCGGTTCCACCTGGGCATCCTGCAGCAGGGCTTCGAGCGTCGCCTTGTTCCGGGCATCCGCCAGTGTGCGCAGCTCGTTGGGATCAACCGTGATGGTGGCGAGCATGCGCTGCTCGACCTCGGCGAGTGGAGCAGGCTCCACCTTGGCGTCCTTGGGCGGGGGGAAGGCCGAATCGAACGCGGCACGCAGCCACTGCTCCCGCTCGGCGGGGTCGACGACCTCCTCTTCTGGGGTGGGTGGCGACTTCACCTTCCGCGCGTTCCACTTCGTGCGCTTCAGGAGGAGCTCCAGGCCGCGCTCCTTGATCACGCGGGCATCCTGGGCATCCGTGGTCGCCTCGATCTCCAGCCGCAGTTCGGGCCGCTCCACCAGAGCCTTCACGAGCGTGTCCACCTTCTTCCGCTCAGGCGGCGCGATGTCGCTGGCGCCAGGCTGGAAGGCCAGGAAGCTCAGGTCCGCATCGCTGCCACCGAACATCTTGGAGAGCAGGGTGAAGGGCGAGGTGATGATCTTCCCGAATACGTTCAGGATGGCCTTCCACACCATCTTCCCGTAGTGGATGTCCGGCTCGTCCAGGCTCCCGTCGATGGGGACCTCGAGCTCGATGAGGCCCTTGCGGTCCCGCAGGATGGCGAGCCCGAGCTTCACCGGCAGGTGCGTGGCGTCGGGGCTGTCCACCTTGTCGCCCAGGTACCAGCGGTCGAGCCTTACCTTGTCCTCGATGTTCAGCTTGCGCTCCTGGATGCGGACCCGGGCCTCCACGTCCAGCTTGCCCTGGCGCGTAGTGTAGCCGAGGTACTTGCCGGTGTAGGGGCTGAAGTCGGTAAGGTCGGCTCCTTCGATGCGGATGGAGACGTCCGTGTCCTTATCGTGGCGCAGGGGCATGGCCTTGCCCTTGATGGTTATGGGCGCGAAGCCACCGGCCTTGCCCTTGAAGTCCGCGAGGGTCGCCTCCTCGGCCTCGGTGGAGAGGCCGGTGTAGACACCCTCCATGTCGCTGAGCAGCAGTGCCGCGTTGGGCTCCACGGAGCGGTCGATGAAGCTGAGCCGGCCCCCGGTGATGCCCAGGCGGGCGATCCGGACGAGGGGCTGCGGGCCCTCGCTGGGCGTCGCCGCCGGCACCACGGCCGCCACAGGGCCCGTGGGCGCGGCCATCTTCAACGCGCGC
>CAYZND010000115.1:5629-9750 GCA_964479495.1 uncultured Mesoterricola sp. | reverse complement strand
CTCGCCCAGCTCGAAGCCGATGCGTCGGGCCAGCCCCTCGATGCGCTCCGCCTGGGCCTCGATGGCCTGGCGACCGGACTTCAGGTCCTGGGTCATGGCGTTGAAGCTGCGGGCCAGGAACGCCAGCTCGTCATCCCCCCGCTCCGGAAGCGAGACGTCGAGGTCCCCGGTGCCCACGCGCTGGGCGGCCTTGGCCAGGGCCCGCACGGGTTCGGAGATGGTCCGGCTGATGGTGAAGCCCACCCAGACGGCGGCGAACAGCGAGAGCAGGGTGAGGAAGAGGAAGGTGCTCTCGGGCAGGGTCTCCAGGGTCTCCTTGAGGGTGTGGACCTGGAAGGCCTCCTGGTAGCGCTTGTCCAGCCGTGCCAGGCCATCCGAGTCCTTCTTGGCCAGGAACACGCCGCCCGTGAAGAGTCCCTGGCGCCCCCCGGCGGTCTCCAGGAACCAGGTGCCCTGGGGCGTCTCGAGCTGGGCTCGGCCCCCTTGCGGAAGGGGCAGGTGGGGGAGTTCCAGGCCCGAACCCAGGCTGACGGCGGGCGCCAGGCCGCCCATCTTGCCCCGGGCCAGCAGGTCCAGGCCCGTCTCCCGGCGCATGGTGGAGAGGTCCTCCGTGGAAAAGAGCGGTAGGCGCTGGATGCCCGTGGACAGCCGCTGCTGCATCAGCGCGCGGTAGGCGTCGGCGATCTGCTTGCTGTCCCGGATGATCTCCTGGGTCTCGGGCCGGAACCAGCGGTCCACGTTCTTGCTGATGAAGTTGCGTCCCACTAGGAAGAGCATCAGGCTCGGTCCGATGCCCACCGCCAGCAGGGCCAGCACCAGTCGCGTGCGGAGCCGGGAGCCCAGGATGCCGCTGCGGCGCTCGAAGTAGAGCTTGGCCAGGCTCCGGGCCACGATGAAGAGGAGGGTCCCGATGGCCAGGACGTTGGCGAGGCCCAGGGCCAGGAGGCCCCACCGGCTGGGCGCGTCGATGCCCGAGGACACCTGGGCGCTCGCGAGCTTGTAGACGCTGAAGATGCCCCAGATGAGCACGCCCAGTCCCACCGCGACGTACAGCCGCGTGAGCTCCGGGTCGCGTTTCGGTCTCGGCACCATCGGAACAGGCTACCCTGGATCCTTACGGGGGGAAGGGTTTGACGGCCAAGCGGATCAGGGATGCGTTCGAGGAGCGGCGGGACTTCCTGGCGGGGTTCGCCGACGACGGGGACGGCCTCTGGAGCGAGCTGGTCCTGGGAAGCGAGCGCTACCCGCGCTACGTGCGGGAGTTCTGGACCAGCCGCCAGCGCCAGGCCTCCAGCCTCCACGAGGTGTCCTACCGGGCCTGCTACAAGCCCCAGCTGCCCCGGCTCTTCATCGAGCGGCTCACCGCGCCCGGGGACCGGGTCTACGACCCCTTCAGCGGTCGCGGTACCACCGTCGTCGAAGCGGCGCTCCTGGGCCGTCGCGTGGCCGCCAACGACATCAATCCCCTGTCGGAGATCCTGGCCCGACCCCGCCTGGCGCCCCAGGATCCTGCCGCCGTGCAGGCTCGTCTGCAGGAGATCCCCCGCACGGGCGCGCCCCGGGATGATCTGGAGCTCGGGATGTTCTTCTACCGGGACACGGAGGCCGAGATCCGGGCCCTGCGGACCTGGTTCCTGGAGCGCCGGGCCGCGGGCACCTTCGACGCCGTGGATGCCTGGATCCGCATGGTGGCGACCAACCGCCTCACCGGTCACAGCCCCGGGTTCTTCTCGGTCTATACCCTCCCGCCCAACCAGGCCCTCAGCGCCGAAAAGCAGATCCAGATCAACGCCAAGCGCAACCAGGTCCCCGAGTACCGGGACACCCACGCCCTCATCCTGAAGAAGACGAAGCAGCTCCTGTCGGATCTGACGGCGGAAGAGGAAGTGTTGCTGTCGGGTGCGGAGGCGCTGTTCGTGACGGCGGACGCACGCCGGACCTCCGTGATTCCCGACGCCTCCATCCAGCTCACGGTCACCTCGCCGCCCTTCCTGGACGTGGTCCAGTACGCCCAGGACAACTGGCTGCGCTGCTGGTTCTGCGGCCTGGATGCGGAGGCCATCGGTCAGGGCATCACCATGTCGCGGACCCTCGAGCACTGGTCCGGCGTCATGGGCGAGGTCCTGGCCGAGCTGCACCGGGTGACACAGTCCGGTGGTTATGTCGCCTTCGAGGTGGGCGAGGTGCGCAAGGGCACCGTGCGTCTGGAGGAGGTGGTCCTGCCCCTGGGGGTGCGCGCGGGGTTCCAGGCCATGGGCCTCCTGGTGAACGAGCAGGCCTTCACCAAGACCGCCAACATCTGGGGCGTCTCCAACAACACCCACGGCACCAACAGCAACCGGATTGTCGTGTTCCGGAAGGCGTAGGAGCGGTTAGCGCCCCAGCTGCTTCCAGTAGATGACCGCGTCCTCGCCGTCCCGGTAGTAGGCCTTGCGCAGGCGCTGCAGCTTCCAGCCCAGGGCTTCGTACAGGGCCCGGGCGGGGGTGTTGGAGGTCCGCACCTCCAGATACAGGTTGTCGATGCCTTCCTCCCGCAGGAAGGCCTCGGAGGTCTCCATGAGCCTGCGGGCGAGGCCAGCGCGGCGGGCCTCGGGCACCACGGCGATGCGGATCAGTTCCGCCTCGTCCGCGGTGGGGATGGCGCACCACCGGATGAAGGCCTGGGGCGCGATGGCCAGGAGGTGCTCGTGGTTCTCCAGGGGTCCCCAGGGCTCGCCGAAGGCCTGGCTCTCGAGCAGTTCCACCCACAGCGGCGTGGGATCGCCGGACCGGAGATGGAGGACCTCGTTCACCGGTGATGGCCCTGCCGCAGGGCATCGGGCAGGTGGCGGGAGGCCTCCGGGAAGTTCACCTCCGCGTCCGTCTCCCGCAGGTAGAAGGGCACCAGGGGCGATTCGGCGGGGTGGGAGGGGCGCTCCCGGCAAAGCGCGATGAGACCTGCCAAGGTGGCAGTCCCCTCATCCGCCAGCGGGATGGGCGCTCGGCCTGCGGCCGCTTGGGCCTTCGGTGCGAAGGATTCCGGTGCCCACCAGGGCTCGTCCCCAAGCAGGGCGGGCAGGTCCGCCAGGGGATGCTTGCAGGCCGCATCCAGGGCCTTCTGGTCCCAGCGCTGGGCGAAGACCTCGTTCCGCTGGCCGTCCAGGAGGATCCACACGGGGCCATCGATTCCAGCGGTGCGCAGGGCCTTGGCCCGCAGCTCGAAGGCGGAGAACCCCCAGGTGGGTAGCCCCGTGAGGGCCAGGCCTTCCGCCGTGGCCACACCGATGCGCAGGCTCGTGAAGCCGCCGGGGCCCACGCAGGTGACGACGCCCGTGAGGTCCCGGGGGGTGCGGCCGGCCTCGGCCATCAGCTCGTTCAGGGTTGGCAGCAGGGAGCCGCTGTGGCTCCGTCCCACCCCCACCACCACGCGCCGGATCCAGGCGCGCTCGCCATCCACCAGGGCCAGGTGGAGGATTTCCGTGGTGGAGTCAATGCCCAGAATCATGTGGCGATCCTAGCACGCATAAAAACGGACACGGCCCGCGCTGGGGCCGTGTCCGGATGGGATCGGGAACGCCTAGACGTTCTTGGTGACCTTGCCGGCCTGGAGGCAGGAGGTGCAGACGCGGACGCGGCGGGGCACGCCGTTCACCAGGGCACGCACGCTCTGGAGGTTCGGGTTCCAGCGGCGGAGGGTGATGTTGTTGGAGTGGGACACGTTGTGGCCGAACTGGGGCTTCTTGCCGCAAACTTCGCACTGACGGGACATGGGAACCTCTCGAATCCAGATACAGCAAAGCACAAAGGAACGTTAGTCTACCAAAACCGGTGCGGAACTCAAGGACAAAGTCCGGACCTTGCGCGTGCCCCGGCATCCGGTCCATGGTAGGTGACACACCTCATCCATGCAGATCGATCCCTGGGCCCTGGCCTTCACGCTGCTGCCCTGGCCGGAGCGCCAGAAGGCGGAGGTCTGGACCCGCCTCCAGTGTGGGGAGTCACCCCTGCCGTCCTCGGCCATTGCCCAGGAGGTGGAGGACCTGTGGCGCACCCTGCCACGCCTGCGGGAAGAGGCCGCGAGCCGGGGTGCACGGCTGGTGCTCCCCGAGGAAAGCGGAGACCGGCTCCAAGAAGGCCTTCCC
>CAYZND010000115.1:0-5619 GCA_964479495.1 uncultured Mesoterricola sp. | reverse complement strand
GTCCAGCTGTGCAGGGCGGTCCCGGGCCCGGAACTGGGCCCGCCGACTCACCTCGGCCGGTGTGGGGATCCTCTCCGGCCTGGCCCGGGGCATCGACGGCGCAGCCCACGAGGGGGCGCTGGAGGCCGGACCCACCTGGGGAGTCATGGGCTCCGGTCTGGACCATCCCTATCCACCCGAGCACCGGGGGCTCATGGACCGCATGGTGGCGGCCGGGGGCGGTGTCATCACACCCTTCCCTCCGTCCGCCAAGCCCCAGAAGTGGCACTTCCCCCGGCGGAACCTGCTGCTGGCCGCCTGGACCAAGGGCGTGGTGGTGGTGGAGTCCCGCCTGCGCTCCGGCTCCCTGGTGACCGCCCGCCTTGCCCTGGACCTCGGGCGGGAGCTCTGGGTGGTGCCCGGGGCCCCCGAGGATCCCCTGGCGGAGGGGGCCAACGAATTATTGCGGCAGTGCGCCGCGCGGCCCTGCCGCTCGCCGGAGGACCTCCTGGAAGATCTCGGGCTGGATCCAGGGACTTGACAAGGAGGCCCTACCCGGTCCCATTATCCCAATCGCGGAGTATGCCTTGGCCCCTGTGAAGAAATCCCCGGTGAAGAAGACGGCCGTCAAGGCTCCGGCGAAAGCCCCAGCCAAGTCGGCGGCGAAGAAGCCTGTCCCGAAGCGGGTCGACGAGGCACCGGAACCCACCGGTCATGGGCGGAAGCTCGTCATCGTCGAGAGCCCCTCCAAGGCCAAGACCATCACCAAGTATCTGGGCAAGGGCTACAAGGTCATGGCCTCCGTGGGGCACATCCGCGACCTGCCCACGAAGGAGGCCGTGGAGGTGGCCGGCAAGAAGGTGCCCGTCATCGACGTGGACAACGACTTCAAGGAGGTCTACGAGATCCCGGTGTCCAAGGCCAAGGTGGTGGCCGGGTTGAAGGCCGCGGCCAAGGATGCGGATGAGCTGATCCTGGCGACGGACCCTGACCGCGAGGGGGAGGCCATCTCCTGGCACCTGCTGGAGGCCATCAAGCCTCCCAAGGGCCTGCCCGTGAAGCGCGTCCTCTTCAACGAGATCACCCCCGCGGGCATCCAGAAGGCCATGGCCCATCCCACGGACGTGGACCGGAAGCTCGTGGACGCCCAGCGGGCGCGCCGCGTGCTGGACCGCCTCGTGGGCTACAAGGTGAGCCAGATGCTCTGGGACAAGGTGCGCCGCGGGCTCTCCGCGGGCCGTGTGCAGAGCGTGGCCGTGCGGCTCATCGTGGACCGGGAGCGGGAGATCCAGGCCTTCAACCCCATCGAATACTGGGTGCTCAAGGGCCAGTTCGACGCCAAGCAGCCGCCGCCCTTCTGGATGAAGCTCACCAAGCTGAATGGCCAGAACCTGCAGCTGGGCAACAAGGAGACCAAGCGCCGCATCGGGGACGAGAAGCAGGCCCATGCCCTGCGGGACCAGATCCAGAAGGCCTCCTGGAAGGTCACGGGGCTGGAGACCAAGGAGAAGAGGCGCAATCCGGCGGCCCCCTTCACCACGGCCAAGCTCCAGCAGGAGTCGGCCCAGAAGCTCAAGATGAGCGTCAGCCGCACCATGTCCAACGCTCAGCGCCTCTACGAAGGCGTGGACTTCGGTGAGGGCCCCGTGGGCCTCATCACCTACATGCGCACGGATTCCCCGCGCCTGGCCCCCGAGGCCATCGACGCCGCCCGGGCCTTCATCCAGAAGAAGTACGGCAAGGACTACCTGCCTGCGAAGCCTCGCATCTACACCGGCAAGGCCGGGGCCCAGGATGCCCACGAGGCCATCCGTCCCACGGACATGGCCCGGACGCCCGAGAGCCTGCGGGGACATCTGGAGCCCGACCAGTTCCGGCTCTACGCCCTCATCTGGCGCCGCGCCATCGCCTCCCAGATGGAAGCGGCCCGCTTCGATGACACGACGGTGGAGGCGGAGACCACGCTCTCCAGCGGTGAGGTGGCCCTCTTCGAGGCCGTGGGCGAGGTGGAGACCTTCCCGGGCTGGCTGGCCGCCTATCGTGCCGACAAGACCGAGAGCGCCGCCGAGCAGATCGACAACGCCAGCGAGGAGGAGGACGCGGATCACGTGGGCCTGCCGCCCCTCCAGAAGGGCGAGACCCTGAAGCTTTCGAAGCTGGAGGTGGACCAGCAGTTCACCAAGCCCCCCGCACGCTTCAACGAAGCCACGCTGGTGAAGGAGCTGGAAGAGGACGGCATCGGCCGGCCTTCCACCTACGCCTCCATCATCTCCACCATCCTCGACCGCGACTACGTCAAGAAAGTGGAAGGGCGTTTCAAGCCCACCGAGATCGGCATGGTCGTCACGGACCTGCTGGTGCAGGGCTTCCACGAGCTGCTGGATCCCAAGTACACAAGCGGCATGGAGACCCAGCTGGACCGGGTGGAAGAAGGCGAGATCACGTTCCTGAAGGCCATGCGGGACTTCTATGGCCCCTTCGAGAAGCTCCTGAAGCATGCCGGCAAAGAGATGGCCAACCTGAAGGCGGGCATCCCTTCCGACAAGAAGTGCAAGAAGTGCGGTGCCAAGATGCTCAAGCGCATCGGCAAGAACGGACTCTTCCTGGGCTGCTCGCGCTATCCCGACTGCGATCACACCGAGGAGCTGGAACCCCTGGACGAGCCCGAGGACGCCCCCGAGTGCCCGCTCTGCGGCACCACCCCCATGGTGCTGCGCAAGGGCCAGTGGGGCCCCTTCTGGGCCTGCCCCAACTATCCCACCTGCAAGGGCATCGTGAAGGCCGATCCCAAGGGCATTCCCGTGCCCGCGGACGTGCCCCTGGACGAGAAGTGCCCCACCTGCGGCAAGCACTTCGTGAAGCGCCACGGCCGCTATGGCGAGTTCGTCTGCTGCGTGGACTACCCCACCTGCAAGACCGTGAAGAAGGAGATCCTGGGTGTGCCCTGCCCCAAGTGCGGCGGGGATCTGAGCCCCAGGAAGACGCGCTTCGGGAAGGTCTTCTACGGCTGCACGAAGTACCCCAAGTGCGACTTCACCGCCTGGGACAAGCCCGTGCCCCGCACCTGCCCCAAGTGCAAGAACGGCTACATGGTGGAGAAGACCCGCAAGCCCCGCGGCAAGGATCCCATCCAGGTGATCCTCTGCCCGAAATGCGAGCACGAGGAGCCCATGGGCTGAGTTCCGGCCCAGCCGAGGAACAGAGCGCCTGCTTTTCGGCCCTCTTGGGGTTGCGGAGGCACGCCCCGGAACACAGTCTTGGGTCGGATCCGAACCCGAAGGGAGCAGCCATGGAACGTGCCGTGATCAACCTTCAGGACAAGCTGAACCGCTTCCAGGAGCTCTGGGCGCCCCGAGTGGTGGCGGAGCTCAACGACTACCAGTTCAAGCTGGTGAAGATCGACGGGGAGTTCATCTGGCACTACCACAAGGACACCGACGAGGCCTTCCTCGTGGTCGAGGGGCAGATGGCCATCGAGTTCCGGGATGGCACGGCGACCCTGGGGCCTGGGGACCTCTTCGTGGTGCCCAAGGGAATGGAGCACAAGACCTCCGCCCCCGTTCCCTGCAGCGTCCTGATCATCGAGCCCCGGGGGGTTCCCAACACGGGCGAGGCTGGAGGGGAACGGACCGCCGCCAACGACGTCTGGATCTGAAGACGGGAACGGATCCGGAGCCCCCTTCAGTGCGGGTTCACCCCAACGGGGGTGAGTGCGGCCCGGTCCTCCTCGCCCGTTCGGATGCGATAGGCCTTCTCCATGGGGAGCACGAAGATCTTGCCGTCGCCCACCACATTCGTGCGGGCGCTCTGGAGGATGGCCTGCACCACGGGATCCACGAAGTGATCGGAGACCCCGATCTCCAGACGGATCTTGTCGGCGAGCTCCATCTTCACGGTGGTGCCGCGATAGGTCTCCACCCGTTCCCCTTCGCCGCCGTGGCCTTGGACCCGGCTGACCGTGAACCCATGGACATCGAGGCGGTACAGGGACTCCAGCGTGTCCATGAGCTTTTCGGGACGAATGACGGCCACGATGAGTCTCATCGGACACCCCCTTCCTTGGGCACAAGTTCGCCGGCCAGGTCGGACCCGCCTTCGTGGAGCAGGAGGAGCGCCCCGTCCCCGGCCGCGTAGGCCTCCTCGCCGTGCTGGGTCACGTCCAGCCCGAGGCCTTCTTCGCTCCAGGTGGCCTTGAGGGGTGTGACGAGTGCGATGAGCTTCAGCAAGAGCAGGGTGGTCAATGCGCTGAAACCGAGGGTCACCAGGACGGCCAGGAACTGCACGAGCAGGAGCCGGACATGGCCTTCGATCAGGCCGTCCACGGGTGCGCCCCAGGCCTTCTGGGCGAAGACGCCGGTTAGGAGGGCCCCCGTGATGCCGCCGAATCCGTGGGCCGCCACCACATCCAGGGAATCGTCCAGGCGGGTGCGGGACCGATAGAGGAGGGCGAAGTAGCTTGGGAGGGCCGCGAGGGCTCCGATGGTCATGGCGGAAAGAGGAGAGACGTAACCGGCGGCCGGCGTGATGGCCACGAGGCCCACTACGATCCCCGTCGCGCCCCCGGCGGCCGTGGCCTTCCCCGTGCGCAGCAGGTCCAGGGCGGTCCAAGCCACCAACGTGGCGGCGGGCGCCATCATGGTGTTGGCGAAGGCCAGCACGGCCGCGCCATTGGCCGCCAGGGCGCTCCCGCCGTTGAACCCGAACCAGCCGAACCAGAGCAGCCCCGCGCCCAGGAGCACAAAGGGCACGTTGTGGGGCAGGACCGCCTGACGGGCATAGTCCTTCCTGGGACCGATCAGGCTGGCCGCCACCAGGGCCGCCGATGCGGCCGTGATGTGCACTACGGTGCCCCCGGCGAAGTCGAGCGCGCCCAGTTTCGCCAGCCAGCCGCCACCCCAGACCCAGTGGGCCACCGGGCTGTAGACGGCCAGGGACCAGAGCGTGATGAAGACCGCGTAGGGCACGAACCGCATGCGCTCAACCACTGCTCCCGAGATCAAGGCGGCCGTGATGATGGCGAAGGTCCCCTGGTAGACCACGAACAGCAGCCAGGGGATGGTGGACCCGGGTGCCGGTTCCAACCCGACGCCCCGCATCAGCGACAGCGAGGTGTCGCCTAGGACGGCGGTGCCTGGGCCGAACGCAAGGCTGGCCCCGATGAGGAACCAGGCCATTCCGACGCAACCCAGGGAGACGAGGCTCATCATCATGGTGTTGAGGGCGTTCTTGGCCCGCACCAGTCCCCCATAGAAGAAGGCCAGGGCCGGGGTCATCAGCAACACCAGGGCCGTGGAGATGAGGATCCAGGTCGTATCCGCGGTGTTCATGGGTTCTCCTTTTCAACGACGAATGGTTATCTTTAATTACGTCCAAATAAAAATAATTTCAAGAAAAATTATTATAAAAAATGCTTTACTAATACTAATTTAGATGAAATTTATTTTTTATGCGAGCCTTTGGCGAAGCTGCCGGATCATCGTCCTGGCACCGCGCGGGCATCCGGTTCAGGCTGAATGGGGGGATCCATGTTCGGCATCCAGCACTACGCGAGCTTCGTCGGGGCGGTCCTTGTCTTCCAGGTGGTCCCGGGGCCGGGTACCCTCGCGATCCTGAACGCCACGTTCCCGCCGGGGAAATTCC
>CAYZND010000114.1:0-9813 GCA_964479495.1 uncultured Mesoterricola sp. | reverse complement strand
TCTCGGAGGCGGGGATCTCGGCCGGGTCGCCGTCCTCGCCTTCCTCTTCGAGCTTGCGGTCGCGCGTGTTCTCGTCCTGGATCCGCATGGCCTCCATCATCAGTTCCTCGATCCGCGCATGGATGAGCTGGGTGGAGTCGTGGAGCTGGCCGTCGATCTCGGCCTTGGGCGAGGCGGAGGCCAGCAGGGCCAGCGCGGCGTCACGTCCTTCCAGCCTGCGGAAGCGGGCGTTGATGATCTGGCCCGCGCGCATGTAGAAGAAGCCCTGGCGGCGGCCCGAGGTCACGCGGATGGTGCAGGTCTTCCCTTCGAGATGGAGCATCTGGATGAGGGTGGCCAGGCTGAGGCCTTCGATGACGCCCCGGGCCACGTGGCGCAGCTCCGTCTGGACAGCCTCCACGATCTGCTGGGGGGAGAGGGGCTTGCGGAGATACGTGAGGAAGGGGAAGAAGTGGCCGGGGAACCGCAGCTCATAGCCCGTGATGTCGGGACGGGAGGCCTGGCCGGCGCCCAGGATGGGGATGGAGGACTTGATCTCCGAGAGGCGGGCCAGCCACTCCATTGCCACGCCATCGGGTGTTTCCAGATCCAGGAAAAGGAGGTCCCCCTGGGAGGTCTCCAGGAGGACCAACAACTCGCCCAGCGAGCCTACCGTCTGCAAGGTGTAGTCCGCCTTGAAGGGCTCGAAGGCCTCGGCGATCTGTTCAGTCAGGAGCGGATCCAGTCCGCCCAGCAGGATGGTCTTCACGGGTGTGGCTCCATTGGCCTCACTGCAGCTTGTTCCACATGGACCTGGAGACGTCCGCGGGGATGGGGATCTGGGTCACCGCCACCGCGGACTGCCCTTCCTTGGAGAGGGCGTAGGTGAGGAAGGCGAAGGCCGCGGGCGGCAGGGGCTTGCCCGGCGCCTTGTTGACGTAGAGGTACAGGAAGTACGTCAGGGGATAGTCGCTCTTCAGGATCGTGTCGGGGGTGGGGAGCACCTTGGTCCCGGACGCAGACACGATGGGCACGGCCCGCACCAGGGAGCTGACATCGGCGATGGAGGCGTAGCCCACGCCCCCGGGGCTCAGGGAGACGGCCTCGATGATGGAGGAGGCGTCATCGAGGGTACTCACGCCAGGGCGGAAGTCGCCCTTCAGGAGCACCTTGTCCCGGAAGAAGACCCGAGCCCCGGAGTTCTCGTCCCGTCCGCACAGGGTGATGCGCCGGGTGGTCCAGTCCCCCGCGAGGCCCATGGCGCCCCAGGTGGTGAGGGGATCCTTGCCGCCCTGCTTGCGGGTGGTGGAATACATGGCGTCCAGCTGCTCCATGGAGAGGCTGGGGATGGGGTTCAGGTTGTGCACGAACACCACCAGGGCATCGACGGCGATGACCACGCGGGTGGGCGGATAGCCGTACTTGCCCTGGAAGGCCACCACCTCGGACTTGGACATCTCCCGGCTCATGGTGGCGATGAGGGTCTCGCCCTCCAGCAGGGCCAGGACACCGGCCGTGGACCCTTCCGCCGTGGACTTGCAGGTCACGCCGGGCTGGAGCTTCTGGAAGCCCCCGAACCAGAGGTTGACGATGGGGGACAGGGTGTCCGAGCCGACCACGTTGACCGCGCCCGTAAGGTTGGCGATCGGTTTGAAGGGCGGCAGGTTCGCATCCACCTTGATGGACTGCGCCGGGCACACGGCGGCAGCGAGGGCGAGGGTCACCGCAAGGAGGCTGGGACGCATGGGGATCTCCTGGAGAAACCGGTCGTGGCTCACATCCGCGACCTGGATGCGTGGGTTCGGTCCGCGGATGGGGCACAAAGATATCCTCCGGCGCAGACATCGAAATGCATCGGCGGGATTGGAGTGAAACATTAAAAAAAAGATGCAAAATCGTTATAGAGTCGTAAGAACACCCTTGAAAGATTGCTGATATCAGCACTTGCTGAGATGTGGATTTGACATGCTTCGCGGGGTGGTCGGAAATATCCAGCCACGATGGGCCCCGCTGGCACTGAACGTTGATTTCTTTAACGTTCGGGTTCGCCTGGGATCGGGAAGGGTTTTGCCTCGGCCCCCATGGCGAGGTGCAGCAGGAACTCCTTGTTCCCCTCGCCGCCCAGGATGGGGCTCTCGCAGTGGGCCTGGGGCTTCAGCTCCGTCCCGGCGAAGAACGTCCAGATGTCGCGCAGCACGCGAGCGTGAACGGAAGGATCCCGCACGATGCCGCCGGTGCCCACATCGTCGCGACCGCACTCGAACTGGGGCTTCACCAAGAGGATGGCCTCGGCGTCCTCCGTGAGGCTGGGCAGGATGGGCGGGATGGCGAGCTTCAGGGAGATGAAGCTCAAGTCCGCCACCAGGAGGCGACAGCGCTCGGGGATGCGCGACGGCTCCCAGGTGCGCAGGTTCACCTGCTCCATGGAGACCACCCGGGCATCGCTCCGCAGCTTCCAGTGGAGCTGGTTGGTGCCCACGTCCACGGCGTAGACCTTGAGCGCCCCCCGCTGCAGGAGGCAGTCCGTGAAGCCGCCCGTGCTGGCGCCCGCGTCGAAGCAGGTCCATCCGGTCGGATCGATGCGGAAGGTGTCCAAGGCCCCCTGGAGCTTCAGGCCGCCGCGGCTCACGTAGGGCAGGGCCTCGCCCCGCAGGCGGAGGTCCGCATCCTCCGGAACGGCGGTTCCGGCCTTGGTCACGGGCCGATCACCCACCAGCACATCCCCCGCCAGGATGCGCGCCTGGGCCTTGGCCCGGGTCTCCACGAGACCCCGCTGCACCAGGAGCTGATCGAGCCGGAGCTTGGCCATGGGTTCCAGGAAAGCATGGATCGCGTCCGTCGGCGAGGAGGACGCTCCGGAGGCGGCTCTGAGCCGGCCAAGGCTCCGCCAGGGGGAAGATGGTGATCACCACCGCCCACCACCATGGAACACGCAGCCACCTCTCCAGAAAGGCACTGCCATCGGGGCAGACCCGTGGAAGGTGAGCCATGCCCCTCGTCCCCATCCTCCTGAAGGCCCTCTGCATCCTGTGCCTCGCGGCCTTGCCCGCCGTGGCCGGACTCTGTCCGGCCTGCAAGGGGCTGCCCCTGACCAAGGACATCGGCTCCTGCCAGGTGGATGGGCAGATGAACACGAGCGGCTCCTTCGCGCTGTGCATGGCCCGCTCGGAGCGCCTGCAGGAGTGCGAGCGGTGCCGCAAGCCCATGCCCCCCGGCGCACCCGCCCTCAAGGGGGGCGAGGACGGCACCTACACCTACGGCCGCTGGACGTACACGTTCACCATCAGCAACAAGGGCAGCAAGAGCGAGGGCTATCGCGGCGAACTTGCGTATGGAGGGCAGGCCCTGCGGACGCCGGAGATCAACGACCACGCCCGCACCCCCTGGGGCCCCCTCTACTGGGTGGGCGAGCCCGCGGTGCTGTTCGGTGGCCACGGCTGGATGCCCCGGCCCGTCCCCAGCCGTCCCGCAGGCCGCCTGGTGGCGCCCCCCGATCCGCTGGCTTCGCTGGTCCTGAAGGTGAAGGTGCTGGCCGCCGAGCGTGGTGCTCCGCCGGCGGAAGCTTGGATCCGGGAGGCCCTGCGAGCCATGCAGGTGCCCGCAGGCGTGGGAAGCGGAGAGCAGTGGCACGCGCTGGGGAAGGAGCCCTTGACGATCACGGACTCGAAGCACTTCGGCCAGACCTACCTGTCGCTTCCCGATGCAGGGGGTGATGGGCCCTTCCTGGTGCAGGTCACCGGCTCCCAGCCGGCCACCATCGAAGTGCCCCGGGCCGCAGGCGCCCGGAAGCTCGCGCACCATGTCTCATCCAGCTCCATCTCGGCCCTGGACTTCTACTTCGCCTTCGAGGTGGTCCCGGCCGAGTGAGGGCTGTGCCGGAAGGTTCATGACAGAATCCTCGCAGAGGTGGCGATGACTCAGACGAGCCTTCCGGATTCCCGCGTGGACGAGCGGGACGTGATGTTCAGCCGTGCGGCGCTGCAGCCGGGGACCCGTAACTACGAGGCGTACTATGCGGTGCACGCGGAGCTGAAGGACACGGACGATGCCCTCCGAGCGCTGCCGCCCCTGCTGGCCCCTGGGACACCCTTCTACCAGCCCGAGGTGATGGCCGAGACGGCCAGCCACTTCGAGGCCATCGATGTGCTGGAGAAGGACCCGCAGTGGGTCGAGGCCTGGCGGGTCCGCGTGGAGTCCGCGCAGGACCCCTCCCGAACCCTGAAGGAGGCGGCCCAGGACATGGGAGCGGTGGCGGCTGGCTGGGCATCGCTGGATCCGGCGTTCATCTACTCCCACAAAGGGCGGTTCCCCGCAGACCACGGACACCCCGTGTCCCTGGACCACGGGCGCGTGCTGGTGTTCCTCGTGGAGATGGACTGGAGCGAGATGCAGCGGGCTCCCAAGGCGCCGACGTTGCGGGAGTCGGCGAAGCAGTATTTCCGGGCGGCCCGCATCAGCCTGCACCTGGAAGCCTTGCTGAGGGCTTGCGGTCACGCTGCGAAGCACCACTACGACGCCCACTACGATGTCATCCTGCCACCGCTCGCGGTGCAGGCAGGGCTGGGGGAGGTGGGCCGCAACAACCTTCTCATTGCGGACCGGTTCGGCAGCCGCGTGCGCATCGGCGCCGTGACCACTGATTTCCCTGCCAGTCCGGACCGACCCGTAGATCTCGGCGTGCAGCGCTTCTGCGAGGTCTGCGGGAAGTGTGCGGAGAGCTGTCCCTCCAAGGCCCTGGAGACAGGGGAGCGGCGCCACATCCGAGGCGTGGCGAAGTGGCCCACGGAGGTGGAGCGATGCTATCGCTACTGGCGGCAGGTGGGCACGGACTGCGGCGTGTGCATGGCGGCATGTCCCTTCAGCCACCGGAACAACCTGCAGCACAACCTCGTGCGCAGGGTGGTGAAGACGGCGCCCTGGAGCCACAGGCTCCTGGTGTGGGGAGATGCGGTTCTCTATGGAAGGCGGTGGAGGACGCGGGCCTGAGCCTGTTCCGCGCTAGGTCCCTTCCCTGATCCACACCTGCATCTCGCCAGCACCCCGATTGCCCCAGGCGTGGTAGGGAATGGCCCGGAAGCGGCAGGCCTCTTCCCGAGGCAGCCCGACGGTGTACAGCGCCTCCTGGGGCGAAGGTTCCTGGAGGCGCCATGCGGGCCCTTCCACCATGGGCAGGTCGAAGGGCCCTGTGCTGAGTTCGAGGGCTCCGCTCCTTGGGATGGACAGGGCTTCCAGGTTCTTTCCGTTGTCGGGCTCCTCCAGGCAGTAGACGAGCGGTCCGCGCTGGAGGGCCACCCGCCCGGCATCGGCCCGCACCTGGGGGTGGGCCCTCACGCGCTCCACGGGCATGGGCAGCATGAGCTCGATCCGGTCGCCCGGGAACCACCGCCGGTGGAGATATGCATACCCATCCCGCTGGAGGGTTGCAGGATCCAGCGTCTCGCCGTTGAGGGTCAGACGGGGTTCCCGGCACCAGCCGGGAAGGCGCAGCGCGAGAGTGAACTCCAGCGGCTCCTCCAGATCCAGCTCGACTTGGACCAGACTTTCACAGGGATACTGCGTGTGCTGGCGAAGGGTGACCTTTCGGTTCTGGATGGTGGTGTGGAACTCGCTGCCGGCGAAGAGGTGGATCCAGAGGCCCTCTGAACTCTGCGCGTACACGTAGCGGCCGATGGAGGCGATGAGCCGGGCGAGGTTCGGTGGGCAGCAGGCGCAGCCGAACCAGGGCTGGCGCTCCGGAAGCACGTGGCGGTGGTCGTGGCGCTGGGAACAGGCCTGGGGCCAGACTTCGAGGGGGTTCACGTAGAAGAAGCGCTCCCCGTCGCGGGAGAGTCCGGACAGCACGCCGTTGTAGAGCGCCCGCTCCAGGACATCCGCATACTCGCCTCGCGGATCCATCTGCAGCATGCGGTGCGCGAAGAAGACCAGGCCGATGGCGGCGCAGGTCTCGGCGTACATCGTGTCGTTGGGCAGGTCGTAGTCGAAGGTGAAGTCCTCGCCGTATTCCTGGGAGCCGATGGCGCCGGTGACGTACATCTGCCGTTGCGTCACGTTCCGCCAGAGGGTCCGGCAGGCTTCGGCAAGCGTGGCGTCCCCGGTCTCCATGGCCACGTCTACCATGCCGCTGTAGAGATAGACGGCCCGGACCGCGTGCCCCACGGCCACCTCCTGCTCGCGCACGGGCATGTGGGCCTGGGTGTAGGCATAGACATAGTCCTCGTAGTAGCCCTGGTGTCCCTCCTCGCCGCGGGCCCGCCCTTCGAGGTCGTAGAAGTGGGGCCGTTTCCCGCGTTCGTCGATGAAATAGGAGGCCAGAGCCAGGTAGCGCGGCTGTCCGGTGGCCTGGAACAGCTTCACCAGCGCCATCTCGATCACCTGGTGTCCGGGGTAGCCGTGCTTCTGGTGGGGACCCGGCCCGAAGACGGCTGCGATGTGATCGGCGAAGCGGCAGGCGATGTCCAGGAGGGACCGCTTGCCGGTGGCTTCGCCGTAGGCGACGGCCGCTTCCATCAGATGGCCGGTGCAGTAGAGCTCGTGCTTGCGGCGCTCATCGGTCCAGCGCTTGCCCGGCTGGGCCACCGTGAAGTGCGTGTTCAGGTAGCCGTCGGGCCACTGGGCTTTTCCGATGAGTTCGATGACCGCATCGGCCTGCGCTTCCAGGCTGGGATCCGGGTGGGTGGTGAGGCGGTAGGCGACCGCCTCCAGCCACTTGTAGAGGTCGCTGTCCTGGAAGACGTAGCCGTGGAACTCACCCGTCGCGAGGCCTGCGGCGATGCGGAAGTTCTCGATGGCATGGCTCTTCTCCGCATCTGGGATCCGGTCGTTCAAGGCCTCCCACTGGTAGGGGATGACCTTCTCCCGTACGAGCTGGGCGTAGCGGGTCCAGAACGCATCGCTGAGCACCACCTCGCGAAGCGGAGCCGGTGTGAGGAGGCGGGCAGGTTCCATGGGGATCCTCCGGGCATGAAAGGGCGCCCTTGCGGGCGCCCCCCATTCTGTCCACGGGCCGGCAACCTACTTCAGGCTGGCGTAGACAAAGTCGTACTGTGCACCGATGAGAGGCGTCTTGAGGTCCTTGAGGGCAGGGGCGGTGAGGATCGCCTTGCGCCGCAGCTGCAGCGGGATCAGGGGGGCGTCCTCCAGGATCACCTTCTCGGCCTGGGCGATCATGCCCATGCGCTTCTTGGCGTCCTTCTCCACCAGGGCGGCCTTCACGAGCTTGTCGTACTCGGGGCTGGCATAGCCGGAGTTGTTCTGGCTGCTGTCGCCGAGCCAGATCTCCATGTAGCTCATGGGATCGTCGTAGTCGGGCATCCAGCCGCTGTAGACCAGGTCGTACTGGTGCTGCTGCTCCATCTGGGCGCGCTGCTTGCGAGGCACCAGCTTGATCTTGACGTTGATGCCGAGGTTCTTCTCGATCTGCTGCTGGAGGGTCTCCGCCATGAGTCGGCACTCGTCGTTGTCCTGGATCAGGTACTCGATGGTGATCTTGGACGGCGCGTCGATCTTCAGCTCGGCCATGGCCTTCTTGAGGAAGTCCTTGGCCTTGTTGATATCGCCTTTGGAGGTGTAGAACTGCAGCGGGAACTCATTGCCGTACTTCTTCTCCACGCCCTGCACGATGGGAAGCACGTAGCGCGTGTTCGGCGTGTAGAGGCCCTTGGTGGAGATGGCGCAGTAGGCGTCCCGGTCGATGGCCCAGGAGACGGCCTTGCGGAAGTTGGCGTTGGCGAGCCAGGGCTTGGCCGGATTGGGGGTCACGTTGACCTTCATCCAGTCGTCGGCACCGTTGAAGAAGGGCTTGGCCAGGCCCTTCTGCTCGTACTGCTTGTAGAGGTTGGAGGGCACTTCCACGAAGTCCAGGTCGCCGTTCTCGAACATGGAGAGGGCCGTGGACGTGTCGCTGATCTGCAGGATCTCCACGCCGCTGAGCTTGATGGCGGAGGCGTTCCAGTAGTCCGGGTTCTTCGCCATGAACTTGCGCTGCTCGTTCTTCCACTCCTTCAGCACGAAGGGCCCGTTGTAGACGGCCTTGTCCGCGGAGGTCGCGTAGGTGGTGCCGTACTTCTCGAGGATGTCCTTGCGGACGGGCGCGAAGCAGTAGAAGCCCAGGTAGCCCAGGAAGTAGGGGGTGGCGTTGTTGAGCTTCACGGTGAGGGTCTTGGCATCCGTGGCCTTGACGCCCACGCTGTCGGCGTTGGCACTCTTGCCCAGGTTGTAGGCCTCGGCGCCCGTGATGTAGTAGGCGGCGAAGGCATACTCGGCGGCGGTCTTGGGATCCAGCAGGCGCTTGATGCCGTATTCGAAGTCCTGGGCGGTGACGGGCTTGCCATCGCTCCACTTGGAATCGCGCAGGTGGAAGGTCAGGGTCTTGCCGTCCTTGGAGATGTCCCAGGACTTGGCCGCGCCGGGCGTGACCTTGCCGTCCACCACGCGCACCAGGCACTCGAAGAGGGCGTTGCCCACCGTGAACGAGGTGACGGCGTTGCTCTTGTGCTGATCCAGGGCGGGGATCTCCGCCTCCATCGAGAACGCGAGCGTGTTGTTCTTGCCCGCCAAGAGCGGAGCCGACGCGAGCAGCGCGGTGAGCGCTGTCAGGACGCCGTAGTGCCACATCTTCCTGCCTGCCATGGGTCCTCCAGGGGTCATGATTCCCGGCCGCAGGACCATCCCGCGGCACGGACGAAACGTCAGATCTCGATCAAGGTGTCCTTGGGAAAGCGCGTCAGGCATTCGGGACCGGACTCGCTCACGAGCACCGTGTCCTCGATGCGGATCCCACCCCACTGGGGGATGTAGACGCCAGGCTCCACGGTGAGGGTCATGCCTGGCTGCAGGGTCTGGTCGCACTTCCGGGACAGGAAGGGCAGCTCGTGGACTTCCAGGCCCACGCCATGACCCACGCCATAGCCGAACTCCGGCCAGTCGCCTTCCGCGAGCTGCTGGCGGGAGATGGCATCAGCCTCGCGGCCCACGGCGCCCGGACGCGCGGCCTCGACGCCCTTGAGCTGGGAGGCCAGCACCGCCGCATAGGCGGACTTCTGGCGCTCCGTGGCCGTGCCGAACACGAAGGTGCGGGTCATGTCCGCCCGGTAGCCCTGGTGGAGGGCGCCGAAGTCCAGCAGGATGAAGTCGCCGCGCCGGAGGTGCACGTTCGCGTCGGGCACGGCGTGGGGCTGGGACGCCCGGGGGCCGAAGGCGGCGATGGTGGAGAAGGCCACCCCGTCCCCCCCTGCGCGGAAGATCTGGGACTCCAGCTCCCGGGCCAGCTCCAGCTCGGACATTCCTTCACGGATGGCCACCATCGCGTTCTGTAGCGCCTGGTCCGAGATGGCGCAGGCGGTGCGGATCCGGGCGATCTCCTCGGCGGTCTTCACCATGCGGAGCCGCTCCACATGTCCTTCCGTGGGCAGGAACGCGGTGTCCTCCAGCTTGGCGAGCTCACCGGAGATGGCTTCGAACTGGGCATAGGTCAGGACGGCCTTCTCGAAGCCGATGCGCTTCAGGCCATGCTCCTTGGCGAGGGCGGCGATCACCTCGGCATAGGGCGGGAAGGGGTCCCGGTGCTGGACCACCGCGGCGGTGCGGCACTCCTGGGCGGCCTGTTCCGTGTAGCGGGAGTCGGCGATGAGCCAGCGGCCCCTGGGGGTCGCAAGCAGGTAGCAGTCGGAGCCGGTGTAGCCCTCCAGGTAGCGCTGGTTGGCATCCCGTGTGATCAGGAGGCCGTCCAGGCCTGCTTCCGCCAGGGTGTGTTCGAGGGGGCCGTTCAGGATCGTCATGGGGTCCTTTCGTCAGACGAAGTGACAGGCCACGGCGTGGCCGGGGCTGTGCTCCTTC
>CAYZND010000113.1:0-9828 GCA_964479495.1 uncultured Mesoterricola sp. | reverse complement strand
GGTTGAGGGTGGGGGCGGCCGCGACGGCGGATTCCACGCTGGGATCCAGGCCGAAGCGCCGGAGCATCTGATTGGCCAGTTCGTGGCAGCCCTTCAAGGCCTCGCGGGGCCCCTCCAGGGAGGGTGCCTCCTGGGCAAAGCGCTCCTCGACCCTCCGTTCCAGGTCCTCGAAGGCTTTCCGCCCGGTCTGGATCTGCTCGAAGAGTCTCAGGTAGAACCCTTGCCCCGAGGCAGTGGCGGACCTTTCCCAGGTCTCCCCGGAGAGCTTGCCTTCGGCGATGGCGGTTTCCTTGGCCTTCGGGTCGCGCATGCCCAGGTTCTCGACCAGGCGTGATTCCTCCCACTTCAGGAAGGAGTAGCCTCCGGCCTTGGGGCTGCTCATGGGGATGCTCTTGATCACCAGGGGCATCTGGGCGTTGAACCACTCCAGCTTGGCGATGCGTTCCTCGGGGTCCACCGGGAACAGGCAGGGCCGGGACGGGTCGCCGTAGCGGGCCAAGAGGCCATCCAGCAGGGTCAGGCCGAAGGCCAAGCCCGGGAACCCTTCCATGTAGGCGATGGCCTCCGTGTACCAGCACGCGACTTGAAGATCCTTGCTCCGGGTCTTCAGGATGGACTCGCACACATCCCTCACCTTCGGCCACTGCGGGGTCCGGATCTCGCGCACCCACTCGCCCTGGGAAAGGCTGGGGTCATCCCCTTTCCGCAGCTTGCGGACCTCGTCGCACTCCGGGGAGTAGCTCTCGTCAGTTCCCCCGGGCCGATCCTGGGCGATGGGAGCGAGAAGGAGTTCGAGGTGTGCGGGCGTCATGGGTTCATCCGGAAATGGGCGCGAACAGAGACTGGCCAGGGTAAAAACCGGCGGTGTTCCAGCAAAATGTCTGATACCAACCGAGGACGAATCAGGTTAACATGAGAGGTTCACATATGAAGAGTGTCGTTATTGCCTAGGTAAAGGAAAATAGCGGCACTAAGCCTCAAATGCCATCTTCTGGTTGTCTCATGAGAAACACATCTGGCGAATCTGTCGACAGGTCTGGTTTTGGTAAAAAACCGAAACCATGGATCTATCTGCTGTTCTTTATTCTTTTAGTCGTACTATGGATGATCCTGCTTGAATTAATTATAAGACCTGCATTCCTGATGACCACGGGCTTTCCGGTGGTCCGGCGGCTGGCGCTGTATCTGTTGCCCCCGTTCGCCGTGACCGCCTTGGCCTATGGTCTTCACGGCTTGATCTACAGCCGCCGGGAAAGACGATGCGCGGAACAGGCTGCGCAAGCGGAAGCGGCGAAGGAGGTCCGGGCAAGGGAGGAGCGGGACCGCGAGGAGAGCCTGCTCGCTCGTCAGCGCTTCAGCCTGGAGATCCTCGCTGTGGGGCTGGGACTGGAATACCTTCGCCAGGCCCAGGTGTGGGACGAACTCCAGGCCCGGGATCGCTTCGAGCCGGTGCTTTCCGAGGATCCCGAGGACTATCCAGACACGGCGGAGGACAAGGAGCGGGCCCAGCGACAGCGGGAATCGGAAGCCCTGGAAGAGGTCCTGGATTGGCTGAACGAAGAGTGGGCCATTCCCACTTTCCTGGTGGGACCGGCCTTGGAGAACCCCCACATGCTGCCCCTTCTCGAGAGCAACCTGAGGGAAGCCCTCGATCTGGGAGGCTGTCCGGGGCGGCGTTTCCATCTGGTCGACTGCCTGCATGGCGAGGACACGGATCGGATCCTGCAGACCGTCTTTGATTTCATGGACCGACATGCGGAGGTCCCGGCGGTCCTGGTGGTGGCGGAAGACGGGGTGGTCCTTCGGCACGGGTTGCGATCCGAGGACGCTCCGGATCTGCTCTCCGATGGCCCCCGGAGGGATGATGAGGCGCCGGAGACCGTGGTTGCGGTGCTCTTGGGCCGGAAGGATCGCTTGGCTTCGATGAAGGCCTATCTCGGGGGCAGCGTAGCGGATGAGGATGTGATGAAGCCCTACTGGGAGAAGGATCAGCTCGCTCGCTCCGCAGGGGCCTTCACGACCACGGAGCTGCTGCCGTCGGCCTGGTCCCAGGAGTTGATCGAGGCCTTTTCGAACCTGCCTGTCCTGGGGCATCTGCATCGCCCCCAGTTCGTCCACTTCCAGGCTGGGATGGGGGATGGATCGCGAGCGGATGCCTTCAAGGCCGCGTGGTTGAAAGCCATGGAGAACCTTGGCGAGGGGGGGAAACCTGCTCAGGTGTTCTACGATGTCGGCGCCGTGACCCAGGGCCGGAAGCTGGTGCCCCTGTCCCGCGGCGTCCGCGAGATTGATCCGGACTTCGATGCGTTCGACATGGGCATCAACTTGCACCGGCGCCTGGGGGACGCGGGCGCTGCGTCGCCGCTGCTGGGATTGGCACTGGCCGCGACGGCCAGCTACCGGGAAGGCCAGGCGTCCGCCAGCGTGTTCCTGCGGCGCGAAGACGGCGCAAGCCTGCTCCTGGTGAGGCCCTCGGACGCCGAGGCGTCGCAGGTTCCGGAAACCGAAGGCGCCTTCGCTGAGGCCTGAGATGACGCAACGGGAGGCAGAACATGGCTAGGGCCGTGATCCGGCTGGGCGACGACACCAGCCATGGAGGGAAGGTCATCACCGCTTCGGCGCGGATGACCATCGACGGGATTCCCGTGGCGCTCTGGGGAGATCGCTGCTCCTGTCCCATCGACGGGCATGACACCTGTGTCATCTGCGAAGGGGAGCCCGAGGCCCTCTACGATGGCATTCCCATCGCGCTGGAGGGGCACAAGACGGACTGCGGCGCGGTGCTCATTCCGACCCAAATCAACCGGTGCAACATTTCGCCACTGGTGAAAGCGAAAGGAGAAGCACCTGTCAAGGAGACTCCTCCAGCTCCCATCGCTGCGCCGAATTTATGAGGAGAACGACCATTCCTCATCCCAGCTCGATCTATGGGCGTTCAGGAGAAGGAGAAACGGAATGACGGGCAATGGAGGAAAAATGCAGGCCATCACCTACTCCGGGAAATAGCCATGAGATGGACTCTATCCCTTGCGATCCTTGTTCCCGTGTCGATGGTCGCCGCACTTGTCATCTACTGGGCCACATCCAACTCCAATCACTCCGCCGTGGATGTCAGGTACGCCATCCCTCTTCCTGCCGTGTGCTTGGCGGTTGCCATCGCCAGTGCCAGAAGACTTCCGAAAATGGCCCTCTGCGCGATCGTGCTAAACCTGTCCGCGATGGCTTTCATCTATTCTGTAGACAGGTTCAACATCCTGGTTCAGTACGAGGAATGGGTCGATCGCGGAATGCCTGACAGCCCCTTTGCCAAATGATGAGCCCATTCCAGTCAGCCATGGTGGCCATGAAAGCGGAGGGGAAGCCTACGGGGTGTGCGAATTGCCGCCCGGCAAGTCCCGGGGAATGCCTTCCGCATGGAGATGAGGCCAGGAATGCGACCGGTCAAGCCATGACCCTGACACCGTCCTGCGGACCCTGCATGGGGTGAGAAGCTCACCCTGGTGCACCCTTCCTGGCAGGCACCACCTTCCCACGAATGAACGATCTGCCCTTCTGTAAGGAAAACGCATGAAGACCAGCCTCAAGTCCCTCATCGGGAAGCTGAACCCCCTCTGCCGCCGGGCCATGGAATCGGCCGTGAACGTGGCGCTGTCGCGCACCCACCACGAGGCGGACGTGGAGCACGTGCTCCTGGAACTGCTGGCCGCGCAGGACTCGGATGCCGTGGCGATCCTCAAGGCCTTCGATGTGCCGCCTGCGAAGCTGGAGAAGGACCTGCTGGCGGCCATGGCGACCTTCAAGACCGGAAACTCCCGCAGCCCCGTGCTCTCCGTCAACGTGCCGCGCTGGCTCGAGTCCGCGTGGCTCCTGGCCAGCGTGGACCACGGGGCCCAGCGCCTGCGCAGCGGTTTCCTGCTGGAAGCCCTGGTGGCGGACGAGGACCTGCGCCGCTCCCTGGGCCGCTCCTGCGAGCTGCTGGGGCGCATCAACGGCGACGAGCTGAAGAAGAGCCTGCCGCAGATCCTGCAGGCCACCCGGGAGGGTGCAGACTTCGCGGCGCCGGCGGCCGAGGAGCCGATGCCGCAGGAGGGCATGACCACCACGGGGGCTCCATCCCCCGCACTGGACCGGTTCACCTCAGACCTCACGGCCCAGGCCCGGGCGGGCAAGCTGGACCCGGTGCTGGGCCGCGATGGCGAGATCCGCCAGATGATCGACATCCTGCTGCGCCGTCGCCAGAACAACCCCATCCTCACGGGGGAGCCCGGCGTGGGCAAGACCGCCGTCGTGGAAGGCCTGGCCGCACGCATCGTGAAGGGCGATGTGCCGGATCCCCTGAAGAACGTCGTGATCCGCGGACTGGACATGGGGCTTCTGCAGGCGGGGGCCTCGGTGAAGGGCGAGTTCGAGAACCGCGTGCGCTCCGTCATCGACGAGGTGAAGGCCAGCCTCACACCCATCATCCTTTTCATCGACGAGGCCCACACCATGATCGGAGCGGGGGGGCAGGCGGGACAGAGCGACGCGGCCAATCTCCTGAAGCCCGCCCTGGCCCGCGGCGAGCTGCGCACCATCGCGGCCACCACCTGGTCCGAGTACAAGAAGTACTTCGAGAAGGATGCTGCCCTGGCGCGGCGCTTCCAGGTGGTGAAGGTGGAGGAACCCTCCGAGGATTCCGCCATCCAGATGATGCGTGGCATCGCCGTGGCCATGGAGGCGCACCACAAGGTGCGCATCCTGGACGAAGCGGTGGTGGAGGCCGTCAAGCTATCCAGCCGCTACGTCTCGGGACGCCAGCTGCCCGACAAGTGCGTCAGCGTGCTGGACACCGCCTGCGCCCGGGTGGCCCTCTCCCAGGCCAGCATGCCGGCCGCCGTGGAGGACCTCACGCGGCTCATCGAGAACATCGGCCGGGAGACCGCAGCCCTCCAGAAGGAGTCGGAGGACCCCCACCACCTGTCGCGTATCGAGGAGCTGGAGACGCGCCGCGTCGAGCTGGAGGCGGATCTGAAGAAGCAGATGGGGGAACAGGAGGCCCAGGCTGTCCTGGTGCAGGAGATCCGCTCCCTGCGTGCCGAGGCGGGCAAGGGAGGGAAGGACGGCCAGGCGAAGCTGCGGGCAGCCCTGGACCAGCTGCGGGCGGCCCACAAGGTCCAGCCTCTCATCTACGAGTGCGTGGACGGCTCCACCATCGCCGAGGTCATCTCGGGCTGGACGGGGATTCCCCTGGGGCGCATGGTCTCCGACGAGATCGGCACCGTCCGCAACCTCAAGGCGCTGCTGGAGGCCCGTGTCATCGGACAGGCCTACGCCCTGGACCTGATCACGCGGCACATCCAGATCGCCCGTGCGAACCTGGAGGACCCCGGCAAGCCCAAGGGGGTCTTCCTGCTGGTGGGCCCCTCCGGCGTGGGCAAGACCGAGACGGCCCTGGCGCTGGCGGACGTGCTCTACGGCGGGGAGCGGAACCTCATCTCCATCAACATGTCGGAGTACCAGGAAGCCCACACCGTGTCGGGGTTGAAGGGCTCCCCTCCGGGCTACGTGGGCTACGGAGAGGGTGGCGTGCTGACGGAGGCCGTGCGGCGCAAGCCCTACAGCGTGGTGCTGCTGGACGAAGTGGAGAAGGCCCATCCCGACGTGCTGGAGCTCTTCTACCAGGTCTTCGACAAGGGACTGATGGAGGACGCGGAAGGTCGGGAGATCGACTTCCGGAACACCATCATCATCCTCACGTCGAATGCGGGATCGGACCTGGTCATGCGGGCGGTGGAGCATGGCGTGAAGGAGGGCGAGAAGACCCGCCAGCCGACCCCCCAGGACCTGGTGGAGGTCCTGCGCGGGACCCTCCAGAAGATCTTCAAGCCCGCCTTCCTGGGCCGTCTCAGCGTCGTACCCTTCTATCCGGTGCAGGACGAGGTGCTGAAGGCCATCATCCGTCTCAAGCTGGAGCGCCTGCGTAAACGCATCGAGGCCAACCACGCCGCCGCGATGACCTATGACGATGCGCTGGTCGACCTGATGGCCGAGCGCTGCACGGAGGTGGAGAGCGGCGCCCGCAATGCGGATGCCATCATCTCAAGCCTCATCCTGTCCGAGCTCTCCACCAGGCTCCTGGAGCGCATGGCCGAGGGGCGGAAGATCAAGTCCATCGCCGTGAAGCTCAAGAAGCAGAAGGTGAGCTTCCAGATCGGGTAGGAAGAACAAACCTTCGCTAGTCTCCGGGAAGAGGTCACCCCTTGCCCACCGCCTGAATGGGACTCACACTCCCGGCGGTGGGCTCATGCCAAGCTCGTGGGGGATCATGTCCTGGACGGTTGTATGCGCATTGTTCCTGGGAATGGGACTGTGGGGCTCCATCCTCGGTGAGGGGGGTGTCGCTGCGATAACCCCGCTGGGCGAAGCGGTGATGATCCCTGAAGGATCCTTCCTGATGGGGGATGACGGGGGGCCCGAGAATGAGCATCCAATCCATATCGTGTTCCTGGACGCCTACTGGATTTCGAGGTGCGAGGTTACCCACGCCCAGTACCGGCGATTCCTGGTGGCAACTGGGACGCCCGCACCTCCCTATTGGCGAGGGTACGAATATCCCCCGGGGATGGGGGATTGCCCCGTGGTGGGAGTCACCTGGGAGGAAGCGGCCGCATGCTGTGCCTGGGCGGGTGGGCGCCTTCCTACAGAGGCGGAATGGGAGAAAGCGGCACGAGGCGTCGATGGCAGGACCTATCCCTGGGGGAATGAGTGGGATCCCACCAAAGCTAACGTGGACAACAAAGGGGAAGGAAGCCTCGGGTTCCCGGAAACATGCAAGGATATGGTCCTGGCTTGGGAGTTGCTGGCAGCGGGCGCAGCACATGCAACCGCTTGGTGCCTTCGTCCCGTCGGGTCCTTCCCGGAAGGCGCGAGTCCCTTCGGTGTGCTGGACATGGCAGGTAACGCATCGGAGTGGGTGTCAGATTGGTACAACTGGGCGGGGTACTTCGGCCTTCCTGATCGGAATCCTGTAGTGACTGGACCTTCCTGGAATCATGGAGTCCGGGGCAGTGCCTGGTTCTATCCGTATGCCATCGCCCGATGGGCTCCCTCCCTCAGTCGATGCTCAGCCAGGAACTCATCCCATGCCTCACGGGATCCCCGTGTTGGTTTTCGATGCGCGTTTGACATCGCCTGCCCTACGCCCGTCATAGGACACTGAGGTCGATTCCCGATTCAAAGAAGCTTGAAACGCACGTCGTCCAGGTCCTGCTCCGGAGGCGTGGTGCGGGCCCAGGTGTTGATGCCCAGACTGAGCGGGACGGCGGCCTCGCGCGACATGACCGACTCCGGCGCGGCCTCCTTCTTCAGCACGAGGGTGACATCGCAGTTGAGGGACTGCCCCAGGCAGAGCTCCACCAGCTGGCGCAGGGCGATGGCGGCGGAGCCCCCGGGCTGGAAGGCCTCGAAGGTCTTCCGGTCCAGGGGACCGATACGGAGCCGGATCTTGGTCTGGCGATCCCAGACCCGCTGGCCCAGGACGGAGCTCACCCCCAGGGAACTGCAGGCACCGCCCAGGCCAGACTGCTCATCCACCGGGGCCTCGATCCACTGGCCCACGAACTGCTCCAGGTTCACCGATACGCCGAAGTACGTGCCGATGAGCCCCGTAAGGCTGGAGGAAGGCAGCGGCCTCCGGCCGAGGGCCCCCGAGAAGTAGGCCAGGATCTGGGAGGCGAGGGGACGTTCCCTGGAAGGCGGATCCTTCGGATGAGGGGGGCGCCCTGTGCCCAGGAGATCCAGCAGGTGCTGGGTGAAGCCGTCCCGGGCTCCCATCTCATAGCCGATGTGGAAGCGGTATTTCTCCCAGGCGTCATAGAACAGGCTGACGGCGCGGTGGCTGAAGAGATCCAGGAAGGCGTGGGCGGACCCGTCCCGATGGACGAGCTTCCGGTCCATCAGGAGCTCGGTGTAGTGGTGTGGAAGGACGCCGGAAGGGCCCGTGAGCCCCAGGAAGCTCACTTCCATCTCCTCCGGTCCATCGTCCTGGTGGGCGCCTTCCGGCTCGGAGCGGAGCCTGGCCTTTTCAAGCCGAAGGACTTCGCTGGGCGGGAAAGTGAGGGTCAGCGGCGTCCGGAAGCGGAGCCGACGGGGCCGAGTGGCCTTCCTGCCGACGGAGCGCTCGGTGAGCTTGAGCACACGGATGGCCTGGAAGAACCGGAACCGATAGGGTTCCGTCCGGAGGCGGGCGATCAGATCCATGTGGTCTCACCCGCTCGGGGTGGCCAACGGGCGACCTCGCCTTCCTGCTGCCGGGTGAACATGCGGAACTTCACGAAGCTGTTGGGCGGGCAGAAGTGGGCGAAGAAGCGCTCCAGGACACAGGCAAAGAGGTAGAGGTTGGAGCCCACGTACTGGCCTTCGTCGAAGGTCATGGAGATCTCGATTCCCCGGGCGAAGGAGGCGAAGTCCTTGCCGGGGACGCGGGCGGTCAAGGGCCGTGAGCGGATGTCGGCAATGCCCAGGATCTGCTTGGCCATGGCTTGCGAGTCCGTGTAGTTGTAGAGTCCCAGCACTTCCTGGAGAGCCTCCTTGCCGTGGGCGACCATGGAGAGCTGGTTGAGGGAGAGGTGGGAGATGAGTCGCCACTGGAGCCCGCGTTTGGCCGGTGCGCGCAGGCTTGGGGTGGGCTTGCGCAGCAGGCCGGCCTGCTTGACGACGGCATGGTTGGGGACCGTGAAGCCTTCGCTGGCTCCCGCGGCGCCGCCGAAGGGGATGCCTTCCGGGACGTCACGATTGGTGCAGGTCAGATCCAGGCTCAGGACTTCCGCTTCCGGCCGCACCGGCGTGAAGTCCAGGTCCACCAAGGTCAGCTCCACATCGGTGCCCCGGTCGTTCCGCCGGATGGAGCGCTCACGGGTGGCATACCAGTAGAACGGATGCTGCGCCTCGCCGGAGAAGTGGTGGATGGAATAGAAGGGGGGCACTTCCTGGTGGCTTTCCAGGGCGGAGGTCCGCTCCACGCGCACCACGGAGTCGATGGAATAGACCTCGTAGGCCCCGGGCTTCCGGCCATCCACCACCACGGGATAGCTGGACTGCTGGTTGGTGATGCGGATGGGCTCCCCAGGCTGCTCGAACAGGTTCACCACGGGCACGCAGCCCAGCTTGAAGTTCTGGATGCCGAGCGTCTGCAGGAGCCGGGCATGCCGCTCGGTCTCGCCATAGCGGGAGAGCTGCAGCTGGATCCGCAGCTTGCTGCCGGCGTGGAGGAGCTTGGCATGGTCCAGGCCCGTGAGGTCGAAGAACAGGAACTTGTCCGGAAATGCGAAATACTCCGATAGCAGGCGGTAACCCACGAAGGACCGGGCATCGAAGTCCAGCAGGCTCTCGGAGGCCTCGAAACCCACGGCGCGGATCGCCTCCCGGGGGAGCTGGACCACATGGGCCGGGTCGTCCGTGCCGTTGGTGACGCGCACGCCGAGGAGCTTCGAGAAGATCAGCTCGTAGAGCAGGTGCATCAAGGGCGCATTGCCATCCAGGAAGAAGCGCAGGCGATCCATCTTCAGGGCTGCGAAGTTCAGGTTGCCCTGGGTCTCGAGCTCCAGGGTGATGACGGCCTCCGCGGCGGTGAGCGTGCGCAGGTATTCGGAGTTCTGCGTCAGCTCGAGGCTCGCGGAGGTGAGCGAGATGGGCCAGAGTTCCGTCTCGTAGCAGGTGCGGAAGCGGCACTTCACGCCCTGGGTCTCGGGAGCCAATACGGGCTGGTGGCGAGGCACCGTGTAGCGCCCGGTGATCTCCGGCTTCTCGGGGTCCGTTTGCAGCTGCAGGATCGTGGCCGAGGGGATGGGG
>CAYZND010000112.1:0-9888 GCA_964479495.1 uncultured Mesoterricola sp. | reverse complement strand
AAGGACGAGGTCCGCCGGGCCGGCCTGGCCCTGGGGCTGCCCGAGGACATCGTCTGGCGCCACCCCTTCCCGGGCCCCGGCCTGGCCGTGCGCATCCCCGGCCCCGTCACCGCCGAGCGGGTGAAGATCCTGCAGAATGCCGACGCCATCTTCATCGAAGAGCTGAAGGCCAGCGGCTGGTACAAGCTCTCCTCCCAGGCCTTCGCGGTGCTGCTGCCCGTGCAGACCGTGGGCATCATGGGCGATGAGCGCACCTACGAGAACATGTGCGCCCTGCGGGCCGTCACCAGCGAGGACTTCATGACCGCCGACTGGGCTCGGCTCCCCCACGAGCTGCTCGAGAAGACCGCCGCCCGCATCGTCAACGAGGTCAAGGGCATCAACCGTGTGGTGTTCGACATCACCAGCAAGCCCCCCGCGACCATCGAATACGAATAGCGGATAACGCTTCCAAGCCGGGCATCCTCACGGCTGCGCCTCGTGCGCAGCCGCCCTTCGGGCCGTCGCTCCGCGCCGGTGGCCCTCCGCTCCTGCTCCGGGCTCATGACCGCCGACTGGGCTCGGCTCCTCTACGAACTGCTGGAGAAGACCGCCGCCCGCATCGTCATCGAGGTCAAGGGCATCAACCGCGTGGTGTTCGACATCACCTCGAAGGCTCCGGTAAAGATCGAATACGAGTAAAGCAAAGGTACCGCATCGAAGTGGCTGCGGGCGGCGATCGCGAACCCCATCGGACAGCGATCCTGGCCGACACCCGACCAAACATAAACAGGACAGGCGGATCACCCCGCCTGTCCTCCATTCGGGGGCTGAATCAGCCTAGGGGCGAGCGCTCACGTCGAACGTCGGATCCACGGCGGCGATCGAGTCCATCAAGAGCTGGATGGCATACGTGGTGTTGTGTACGCCGAGGCTCTTGTCTTCGATGACGTAGAGGTAGTTCTGGTAGGCGCCGACCACATCATTGGGATAGACGTTCTTGTTGCCCGTGGCGAATGTGCCATCCGCCTTCAGGATGGGGACGGGCAGCTTCTGGAAGGAAACCTGGAGCTTCTCGATGAGGCCCTGGACTTCCTGTTGGACGAACTCGACGCTGCCGTCCCTGTCGTAGTCCGCCTTGGCCTTGATGTTGAAGAAGGCGCTGTTCTTGTAGCCGAGGCGGGCGTTGCCGGATTCGGCAAGGTAGATCTTCTTGCTGGCGACAACCTTGACGTCCTTGCCGTGGCAGGTCAGGCAGTTGGAGATGTTGCCAACTTCAGCTTCATGCACTTCGCCAACCACCGTGAAGGCGTGTCCACCGACTTTTGGGGAGAAGCCATAGCGGCCGTTGGGCTGCTCCATGTGGCAGGTGACGCACGTGTCCTTGACCATTGCGTAGTGGGGGGATGAGCCGTATTTCTTGCCTGCGAACTCGTAGCCGTTGGTTCCAGCGAGCATGTCGGCCTCGGGACCATGGTGGCTGTTGCCTCGGGGAGAGACGATGCCCTTGGCAGAAGCCACGGCGGAGGCCATCGCGCCGCGTTCCTGGTGACAGCTGGCGCAGCTGCTGCCAGCACCCCCCGAGAACACGAACTTGTTATAGAGCGTGACCGTCCGGTTGGTCACGACACCCTTGGCCTCAGCATTCTGGGTGCGGAGCAGGAAGTCGCCTCGGGTATGTGGATCGTGGCAGGTAAAGCAGCCCGGCTGGGAAGGATAGCTGACAAAGGGGGGTGGGACGACCTTGCCATCCTTGTCCTTGACCTCCGTGCCATCCGCATTCTTCGATGCGGCGTACAGATCGTATTTGGCAGTGTCAAAGGCAAACTTGGTCGCATATTCGACGTAGCCCTCATTGGTATGGCATCGCTGGCAGCCACCCCCGTTGGCATAGCGTGCGTCGCCCAGGGTGGCATGGCCGGATTCCGCGTAACCGAGCTTGGCCCCCAGGAGGGGGTATTTGGCACCCGTGCTGCCATGGCAGCTCATGCAGTCGATGGGCACTGCCAGCACAGGCATGACAAATGCTGAAAACAGGACTATTACGAAGATGAACCTCTTCATCATGACAAGTCCTCCTGGGTTGATTGAGGACAATATAGTGCAAAATGTGGACACCGGCCGCACGGATTCCTGGGAAAACCAGACCCAGCCGGCTATCAAGCCGCATCACCCTTCAAAGTCAGCAGATATGTTGGGACACGGCTCCAGCCGAAAGACCGGCAGGGGCTGCCAGGTGATCGAGCGTTGGCGCGGCATGAAATGAATGAATGCTGAAATGAGACGATGCAAGCCAACTCATGCTGCGGATCGCCGGCATGGCCGATGGCGAGAACACGTAATCCAGCGGTCCCGAACGGTTCGGCAGCATGCGCCACCGTCCCCCTATGCCCGGTGATGTGATCCTAGAATCGTTTATTGATCCGTGTGGTTCAGCTCATCCCAATAAATGGAAACGATTCAGCTGATCCCACCCAGGCAGACGTATTTCACCTCCAGGAAGTCCTCGATGCCATATCTGGAACCTTCCCGCCCCAAGCCCGACTCCTTCACGCCACCAAAGGGAGCGACGGCAGTGGAGATGAGGCCCGTGTTCACCCCGACAATGCCGTATTCGAGGGCCTCGGACACGCGCCAGGAACGGGCGAGATCCCTCGTGTAGAAGTAGGATGCCAGGCCATAGGGCGTGTCATTGGCCAGCTGGATGGCTTCCTCCTCCGTACGGAAGCGGAACAGTGGCGCCAGGGGACCAAACGTCTCTTCCTGCGACACCGTCATATCCGGGGTCACCCCCACCACCACGGTGGGCTCGAAGAAGGTGCCGCCCAGGGGGTGCCGCTTCCCTCCGTGGATCACACGGGCACCCTTGGCAAGCGCGTCGGCGAGGTGCTCTTCCACCTTCTCCACCGCCGCCAGATCGATGAGAGGTCCCTGCTGGACCTCTGGTTCCAGGCCATTCCCCACCTTCAGGCGGGCAACGGCTTCCACGAGCTTCGCCGCAAAGGCGTCATAGACCGGTTCCTGCACCAGGAACCGGTTGGTGCAGACGCAGGTCTGGCCGGTGTTCCGGTACTTGGAGGCGATGGCTCCAGCCACGGCGGCTTCCAGGTCCGCGTCCTCGAAGACGATGAAGGGTGCGTTGCCGCCCAGTTCCAGGGAGACCTTCTTCACCGTCGAGGCGCACTGCTCCAGGAGCTGCTTGCCGATCTCCGTGGAGCCCGTGAAGGAGAGCTTGCGCACGAGGGGATTCGAGGTCAACTCGGCCCCGATGGCTCCCGAAGCCCCGGTGATAACGCTGAAGACGCCGGGAGGCAGCCCCGCCCGTTCCCCCAGCTCCGCCAAGGCCAAGGCTGAATAGGGGGTCGCCGTGGCCGGCTTCAGCACCACCGGGCAGCCCGCCGCCAGGGCCGGGCCCGCCTTGCGGGTGATCATGGCCGACGGGAAGTTCCAGGGGGTGATGGCGGCCACCACACAGATGGGCTCCTTCAGGACGACGATGCGCTTGTCGGCCGCATGGGACGGAATCACATCGCCATAGACACGCTTGCCCTCCTCGGCGAACCACTCGATGAAGGAAGCCGCATAGGCGATCTCGCCCCGGGACTCCGCCAAAGGCTTGCCCTGCTCCAGGGTCATGAGGAGGGCCAGGTCCTCCTGGTTTGCCATCAACAGCTCGAACCACCGACGCAGGATTGCGGAGCGCTCGCCGGCCGTGCGCTTCCTCCATGCGGGCCAGGCGGCCTGTGCGGCCTCGATGGCGCGTCGGGTCTCGGGACCGCCCATTTTCGGCACGGTGCCCAGCAGCTCCCCCGTGGCCGGGTTGGTGACGGGCAACGTGGCACCTGTATCGGCGTCCGACCAGCGGCCCTGGAGGTAGCACTGCTGGCGCAGGAGCCGTTCGTCCTTCAGGGGGATCCGGGTGTTCATGGGGCCTCCGTGGCCTTCCATTTCAGCACGAAGCCCTGCCGGGAAGGGCGTATGCTCGGTTCCCGACCCGAGCGCTCAGAGGCCCCCTTCAATTGTATAGTCGACCCCCGTCATCAATCCCTCTCGACGAATTCCTTTGGAGCTGTAATCCTTGTCTGGCATGGTTATCAAGACGAAGGGCAATTGTTTATACAGGAGGATGCAATGATTCAGCTTGATGGACGGACCCTCTCGGCGGCCAAGCTCGCGGCCATTGCGGCCGGCGCCCCGGTGGAGCTGGATAGCGCCGCCTTGGCCAAAGTGGCCGAGAACCGCAAGGTCATCGACCGGATCCTGGCCGAGGGCCGCACGGTCTACGGCATCAACACCGGTTTCGGGCAGTTCGCCACCGTGGTGATCCCGCCCGACAAGCTGGCCCAGCTCCAGCTGAACTTGATCCGCAGCCATGCTGCGGGCGTGGGCGACCCCCTGCCCCCGGACCAGACCCGCGCCCTCATGGCCGCCCGGATCAACTGCCTGCTGAAGGGCTACTCGGGCATCCGTCCCGAGCCCATCCAGCTCCTGGCCCAGTGCCTCAACCAGAACATCGTCCCGGTGATCCCCTCCCAGGGCAGCGTCGGCGCATCCGGTGATCTGGCCCCCCTGGCCCACATGGCCCTGCTGCTCGTGGGCGAGGGCCTAGCCTGGAACGGCGACAAGCACATCCCCGGCGGCGAGGCCCTCAAGAAAGCCAGCCTCACCCCCATCCAGCTCCAGCCCAAGGAGGGCCTGGCCCTCATCAACGGCACCCAGCTCATCACCTCCCTGGGCAACCTCGCGGTGGCCCGGCTGGCGGAGCTGATCCCCCTCTCCGACGAGATCGCGGCGCTGAGCCTGGAAGCCCTGCGCGGCACCCGTTCAGCCTTCGACACGCGCATCCACGAGGCCCGGCCCCACCCCGGCCAGATCGAGGCGGCAGCTCACATGCGGCAGATCCTGGGCACCACCAGCGAGATCGCCGACAGCCACCGCGACTGCACCCGCGTGCAGGACGCCTACTCCCTGCGCTGCCTGCCCCAGGTGCACGGCGTGACCCGCGATGCCCTCAAGTTCGCCGCCGAGATCCTGGAGCGTGAGCTGAACAGCGCCACGGACAATCCGATGATCTTCACCGAGCAGCAGGAGAGCCACAGCGGTGGTAACTTCCACGGTCAGTACCCGGCCTTCGCCTGCGATATGCTCGCCATCGCCACCTGCGACCTGGCCAGCATGTCCGAGCGGCGCCAGGAGCGTCTCGTCAACCCTGCCTACAGCGACCTGCCCGCCTTCCTCACCCAGGATGGCGGCCTGGAATCCGGCTTCATGATGGCCCATGTCACATCGGCCGCCCTGGTCTCGGAGATGAAGGGCTTGGCCCATCCTGCTTGTGTGGACAGCATCCCCACCAGCGCCGGCAAGGAGGACCACGTGAGCATGGGCCCCATCGCTGCGCGCAAGCTGCTGCGCGCCGTGGAGGCCCTTGAGCAGGTGCTGATCATCGAGGCCCGCATGGCCCTGGAAGGCGTCCGGATCCTGAAGATGAGGCCCGCCGAGGGTCTGCTCCCCCTGTTCAACGGCCTCTCCGAGGCCTGCCCCGAGTGGCATGACCGGCCGATGTACGAAGAGCTGCAGAAGGCCGCCTCCGCCCTGCGGGCCCATGTCGCAAGGAACCGGAAGGCCTGAATGCGATAGGCATAAGGAGTAGACTGCCGGGATGGATTCCACGACATCCCTCCCGGCACCCGCTCCCAAAGGACGCATGCGCAAGCTCCTGGCCAGGATCGCCCTGGGCCTGACGGCCCTCCTGCTGCTCCTGGGCATCGGCGGTTACTTCCTCGTGCGGCATATCCTGTCGCCCGACCAGATCCGCCCCGTGGCCGAAGCGAAGCTCACCGCCGCGCTTGGCAAGCCCGTGAAGCTCGGGGACTTGAGCATCCGCATCTTCCCGGTACCATCCCTGCAGGCCAAGGACATCCGCGTGGGCGAGGACCAAGCCCCGGCCCTGGCCATCGCCTCCCTTCGGATCGTGCCTTCGCTCCCGTCGGCCCTGAGGGGTGAGCTGGTGGTGGACCGCGTGGACCTCGATGGGCTGGACCTGGCGCTGCGCCGAACGAAGAAGGGCGACTGGCTCCTGCCCTATGATCCTCCGAAGTCTCAAGGGACGAGCGCATCGACGGGAGAAGCAGGCAAGCCCATCCTGATCCGCACCATCCGCATCCAGAACGGGGCCTTCCGGGTCGTGGACGATGTGCCCGCCGCGGGGGGGCCCTCCCGGGAAGTGGCCGCCCTGCGGGACATCGAGGGCACCCTCTCGGTGGGTGCGCAGGATCTCCGCGTCGAGTCCCTCTCCGCCCGGTTCGAGAAAACGGAGCTGAAGGGCACGGCGGCCATCACGCCCGATTCCACCACCCTGGACCTGGCCTCCCCCAGCATCGCCTCGGAGGACCTGCCGCAGATCTTCGCGTTCCTGGGTGCGGCTCCCATCGAGGGCTTGTCCATCAAGGGCGCCGCCCCCTTCCACCTCAAGATGACCATCCCACAGAAGGGGAGCCTCTCAGCCGCCGGGGAGTTCGATGCCGCCTCCCTGCGGCTCGGGAGCATGGAGGTCACGGCCCTGAAGACGCCCTTCAAGCTGGAGAACGACACCGTGGTCCTGTCGCCCCTTACCTTCACGGCCTACGAAGGCAAGCAGAAGGGCCACGTGACCCTGGCCCTCGCCCGAAACCCCATGGGCTACTCGGTCCAGACCAGCCTGGAAGGCCTGGACGTGAACAAGGCCCTGTCGGCCAACACCTCCGCCAAGGATGTGCTCCTGGGCACGGGACGGGTGCAGGCCAGCGTGAAGGGCTCGGGCTTCGACGAAGGAGCGCTCAAGACGCGCCTCGCCGGCAACGCCGAAGTCGCCCTCCGGAACGGCGTCATCAAGAACCTGCCGCTGCTCGCCAAGATCAACCAGGCCCTGAAGATCACCGAGGGCGACGACAAGGACACCCGCTTCGAGAGCCTGGATGGCACCTTCGCCATCGGCTCGGGCAAGGCCCACACCGAGGACCTGCGCCTGAAAGCCGGCGAACTCTCCCTCCTGGCCAAGGGCGACGTCCTCTTCGATCAGACGCTCGCCTTCAAGGGCACCGCCCGCTTCAGCAAGACCAAGAGCGCCCAGATCCTCCACAGCCTCAGCGACCTGAAGTACCTCGCCAACGACCAGGGCGAGCTGGAGATCCCCCTCACCGTGAGTGGAGCCGCCTCATCGCCTTCCGTCAACGTGGACCTGGGGTCCGTCGTCAAGAAGGCCATCAAGGAGGAAATCAAGAACAAGCTTGGCGACCAGCTGAAGAAGCTCTTCGGCAAATGAAGCTCTGCCGCCGTCAGCCTTCCATGATGCGAGAGGCCAGCTCGGGGTAGCAGCGCACGAGGGTCTCCTTGTGCTGCTGGTCCACGGAGACGAGGATGCAGTCCCCCTGTGCCCTGGCCGTGAAGCTGTGCTTGCGGTTCCGGAAGTAGGCCTCCGGATCCAGGAAGCCCTGCAGGTGGTCATCGTGCACGAGGGTCGTCACCTGGCCATCGCACGCTGCCTCGATGGCTCCCACCAGGAGCTGGTAGAGGACATTGGGCGGATCGCCCTGGCGGAAAAGGATCTCGCCATGGGGCACCATGTGCTTGGTCGAGGCCAGCGCAAAGCGGTTCTGGAACTCCCGGAGCGCATCGTTGGCCTCCTTCAGGCGCCGCGTGAACTGCTGGCAGAGGATCCGCGTCAGGATAGGGAATCCTTCCGTGATGGTGTCGATGTGGGAGGGTTTCAGCCGCAGGGCATAGGTGCTGCCCGAGCTGCGGACGGAAGCCGTGCGGCGGTAGTCCCCGAAGTAGGCCATCTCCCCCACGATGGAGACATGATCCGGGTCGCACATCACCGAGGCCACGATCACCGGGGGCCCCCCCGGCAGCAGCGGAGGATGCTCGACGGTATAGGCTCCCTTCACGACGATGAAGAGGTCCCGATCCGCCTCGTTCTCGCAGATGAGGTGCTCTCCGTCCCGGTACCGCACCGCCCCGATGTCCGGGCACTGCTTCAGGAGCTGGCACAGCTCGCAGGTTTCATCCTGGCCGAGGACACTGACATCGAAGGGTTCAGGCATGGGGACACCTCCGCAGGCAAGGACGAGACACACGAGGCCCTTGAATGGGAACGAATCTACACGAAATGGTCCGCGGTACCAGTGTTGATTCGTCCCCATCCCAGGGATTCATGATTTTCGGGGGATGAACGGCTCTACCCCAGGCTCCCGATCTCCGATTCCACCGCCTCCAGGATCTCGCAGGACTTCACGAGGGCCTTCATGGTGTTGTGGTCGGGATACAGGGGCCGGTCCTCCTCGAGGTGGGGCACCTGGTTCCGGATCACCTCGCGGGCCTTGGTGACCCCCTTGCCGAAGCCGAATTCCCGGAAGTCCAGGGCCTGGGCGGCGGCCATGAACTCGATGCCCAGGATGCCGTAGGCATTGTCCATGATCTGGCCGTTCTTCAGGGCGGTGTTCATGCCCATGGATACGAAGTCCTCCTGGTCCGCAGCGGCCGGGATGGACTGGATGCTGGCGGGCATGGACAGGATGCGGTTCTCCACGATCATCATGTCGGCCGTGTACTGGCTCAGCATCATGCCGCTGAACATGCCGGCGCCCTTCGTGAGGAACTCCGGCAGCCCCACGCTGAGGGCGGGGTTCGTGAGGCGGTTGAGGCGCCGCTCGCTGAGGACGCACACCATGGTGATGGCCGCCCCCGCCATGTCCATGGGCAGGGAGACCGGCGAGCCCTGGAAGTTGGCACCCGTGAGGGTGAGCTTGAACTCCGGCAGGAAGATGGGATTGTCGCCCACCCCGTTCAGTTCCGTCTCCACCTGCACGCGCGCATATGCCAGGGCGTCGTGGGCCGCGCCGATGACCTGGGGGGTGCTGCGCATGGAGTAGGCGTCCTGGACCTTGGTCTTGATCTTGCCGGTCTTCAGGTCGCTGCCCTCGATGCACTTCAGGATGGCGGCGGCGCTGCGCACGGCTCCCTTGAAGCCCCGGATGGTATGCACGCGGCTGTCATAGGGCTTGAGGTTCGCCATGAGCGCTTCCAGGCTCATGGCGCAGGCGATCTCCGCCTGTTTGAGCCAGCGGTTCATGTCGTAGAGATGGAGCGCGCTCATGGCCGTCAGCAGGTTGGAGCCATTGATGGCCGCGAGACCATCCCGGGCCTGGAGGCCCGGAATGGGGATGCCCGCCTTGTCCATGGCAGCCTTGCCCGGCAGGCGCTCGCCCTGGTAGAAGGCCTCCCCCTCGCCCATCAGCAGCAGGGCGATCTGGCTCATGGGCGCCAGGTCGCCGCAGGCGCCCACGGAACCCTTCTGGCACACCACGGGCGTGACACCCTTGTTCAGCATGTCCACGAAGGTCTGCGTGATCTCGAGCCGGCAGCCGGAGTTCCCGTGGGCATGCACATTGATGCGGCCCGCCATGGCCGCGCGCACCTGCTCGATGGGCACGGGATCGCCAATGCCGGCCGCGTGGTTGTAGATCAGGTAGCGCTGGAACTGCTCCACCTGCTCGTCGTTCAGCACCTTCTCGGAGAACTCCCCGATGCCGGTGTTCACGCCGTACATGATCTCCCGGGCCTTCACCTTCTCCTCGAGCATGGCCCGACATACGTTGATGCGCTCCTTGGCCTCGGGGGCGAGCTCGACCGGTTCGCCAGCCCGGGCGATGCGGACCAGCTGCTCGAGGGTGAGCTGGAACCCGTTCAGGACGATGGTCATGACCGTCTCCTCAGGGATATTGGGTAGGGGTGGTGGAATGGTGGAGGAAGGACCCACAGGAATCCACGCCCATTTTCACGGCTGACTTTTTTTTCTTATACAACCCATGATTCGACAAAGCGTATGGCTGAACAGCACTCGAGTCAGCACTGCGAAGACGGTTGAGTCTC
>CAYZND010000111.1:0-9893 GCA_964479495.1 uncultured Mesoterricola sp. | reverse complement strand
AGTACCACCATGTGACGGTCCGGATCACGGACCAGATCGCCACCACCGAGGTGGACCAGGTCTTCTACAACCCCAGCGACCGGCGGCTGGAGGGCACCTACATCTTTCCCATCCCGAAGAACGCCCAGATCGACAAGCTGATGATGGACGTGAACGGCAAGCTGCAGGAGGCGGAGCTGCTGGACGCGGCCAAGGCTCGCGGCATCTATGAGGACATCGTGCGCCGGGCCCTGGATCCGGCCCTGCTGGAGTACGTGGGCCAGGGACTCTTCAAGCTGCGCATCTTCCCCATCGAGCCCCGGTCCGAGAAGCGGATCCGGCTCTCCTACACCCAGCTGCTCAAGAGCGACGGCGGCCTGGTGGACTACATCTACCCCCTGAACACGGAGAAGTTCTCCAGCCAGCCCCTGGAGAGTGTCTCCCTGAAGGTCACGCTCGAGACGTCCCGCCCCCTCAAGGCCCTCTACAGCCCCACCCACGAGGTGGAGATCCAGCGCAGGAACGGCCGGCAGGCCGTGGTGGGCTTCGAGGCCAAGCGGGTGAAGCCCGACACGGACTTCCAGCTCCTGTTCTCCACCCAGCCCACCTCGGAGATCGGCCTGAACGTGCTCACGTACCGGGATGAGAACAAGCCCGAGGGCTACTTCCTGCTCCTGGCCTCGCCCCCGGCCCAGTCAGGAGCCGTGGTGAAGAAGGATGTGGTCTTCGTGCTGGACACTTCCGGCTCCATGGCGGAAGGTGGCAAGCTCGACCAGGCCAAGCGGGCGCTGGCGTTCTGCCTGGCGAACCTGAACGACGGCGACCGCTTCGAGGTGGTGCGATTTTCCACTGAGACCGAGCCGCTCTTCGAGCGCCTCACCACCGCCACCGAGGCCAACCGCGAGAAGGCGAGGGCCTTCCTGCGGGACCTGAAGCCCATCGGCGGCACCGCCATCGATGAAGCCCTGGCCACGGCACTGCGGAACGCAAAGGACGGCGACGCCTCCCGCCCCTTCATGATCGTCTTCCTCACCGATGGCCGCCCCACCATCGGCGCCACCCAGGAGAACGAGATCCTGGACCGTGTCCTCAAGGGCGCCGGCAGCCGCACCATCCGCATCTTCTGCTTCGGCATCGGCACCGACGTGAACACGCACCTGCTGGACGAGCTGGCGGAGCGGAGCCGAGCCGCAGCCCAGTACGTGCTGCCCAAGGAGGACATCGAGGTGAAGGTGTCCAGCTTCTACGCCAAGATCAGCCATCCGGTGCTCGCCGATCCGAAGCTGTCCATCCCTGAAGGACTGCGGCTCTCCAGGACCTACCCCCAGGCCCTGCCGGACCTCTTCCGGGGCGAGCAGCTCGTGGTGGTGGGCCGCTACAAGGGCAGCCAGGAGACCACCGTGTCCATCCGCGGCACCGTGAACGGCGAGGCCAGGACGTTCTCCGAGAAGGCCGTCTTCCCAGCGAAAGCGACGGAGCACAGCTTCATTCCCAAGCTCTGGGCCACGCGCCGCATCGGCTTCCTGCTGGATGAGATCCGCCTGCGGGGCGAGAGCGCCGAGCTGCGGAACGAGGTCACGGAGCTGGCCCGGCGCTACGGCATCCTCACGCCCTACACGTCCTACCTGATCGTGGAGGACGAGGCCCGCCGCAACCTGCCCATGCAGAGCCGCATCCTGCAGGAAGCGGAGACCCTCTCGGTGGTGCGCGAGTCCGCCGCCAAGCAGTACAAGGGCGTGAACGCCTCCCGCAGCGGCGACATGGCCGTGGGCGGAGCCCAGGCCTTTGACGCCATGAAGCGTGCCAAGACCCTGGCGGCCCCCGCCGCGGCGAACGTGGCCTCCCAGGAAGCCCTCCGGGGCGCCGAGGCCGAGGAGGGCAAGCGCCTCCAGACCGTGCTGAACGCCCAGAAGACCCGGACCCTGGCGGGCCGTACCTTCTATCAGAACGGCAGCCAGTGGATCGACGCCAGCGCTCAGGCGGGCGCCCGCCTGGTGAAGGTCCGTTTCAACAGCCCCGACTACTTCGAGCTGGCCCACAAACACCCGAACGCAGCCCAGTGGCTGTCCGTGGGGCGCAACGTGCGCGTCCAGCTGGGCGACACCCTCTACGACATCGTCGACTGAACCAAGGAGCCATCATGCGAACCTTCGCCCTTCCCCTCGCCGCGTACCTGCTCGCTGCCTTACCAACCCATGCCGCCCGCCCCCAGATCCAGGTGGCCCTGCTGCTGGACACCAGCGGCAGCATGGACGGCCTCATCGACCAGGCCAAGTCCCAGCTCTGGACCTTCGTGAACCACTTCGCCCCCCTGAAGCGCAGCGGCCAGTCGCCGGAGCTCAACGTCGCCCTCTACGAATACGGGAAGTCCAGCATCCCCGCCAGCGAGGGCTACCTGCGCCAGATCGTGCCCTTCACCACGGACCTGGACCGGGTCTCGGAGCAGCTCTTCGCCCTGCGCACCAACGGCGGGGACGAATACTGCGGGGCCGTCATCCGCAACGCCGTGCAGAACCTGGCCTGGAGCCCCTCCACCCAGGACCTGAAGGTGGTCTTCATCGCCGGGAACGAGCCCTTCACCCAGGGCGCCGTGGACTTCCGCCAGAGCTGTGCCCAGGCCCGCGCCAAGGACATCACGGTCAACACGATCTTCTGCGGTTCCTACCAGGAGGGCACCGATACCCACTGGGCCGAAGGGGCGCGCCTGGGCGGCGGCAGCTACATGGCCATCGACCAGAACCAGGCCGTGGTGCACATCCCGGCGCCCCAGGACGCCGAGATCGCGCGCCTGGGCGCCGAGCTCAACCGGACCTACATTCCCATCGGGGAGAAGGGCAAGGAGGCCAAGGTCAACCAGGAGGTCCAGGACGCCAACGCGGCCTCATTGGGTATGGGCTCCTCCAACCAGCGGGCTGTCGCCAAGGCCTCGACCTTCTACCGCGCCGAGAGCTGGGATCTGGTGGATGCCGAGAAGGCCGGCACCCGCAAGCTGGAGTCCGTCGACACGAAGGACCTGCCGAAGGAGATGCAGGCCATGAAGCCCGCCGAGGCCCGGGCCTACGTGGACGCAAAGGCCAAGGAGCGCCGCCAGCTCCAGTCCCGCATCCAGAAGCTCAGCGCCGAGCGCGAGACGTTCGTCGCCGCCAAGCGCCTGGAACTGGCCGGCAGCACAAAGACCCTGGACGCCGCCATGGTGCAGGCCCTGGCGGCCCTGGCCAAGGCCAAGGGCTTCGCCGCGAACTGAAGAAACGTCACTGACCCACGGAGATTCCCATGATCCTGAAAACCCTTCCCGCCCTGCTCCTGGCCTGCACTACGCTGCTCGCACAGCCGGCGGCCAAGCCCCGCATCGAAGTCGTCTTCGCCCTGGATACCACCTCGTCCATGACGGGTCTCATCGAGGGGGCCAAGCAGAAGATCTGGTCCATCGCCAACCAGCTCGTGGCCGCCAAGCCCGCTCCCGATCTGCGCATCGGCCTCCTGGCCTACCGGGACCGGGGCGACGAGTACATCACGCGCTTCTACGACCTCTCCGACGACATCGACACCGTCTATGCGCACCTGAGGACCTTCCGGGCCGATGGCGGCGGCGACATGCCCGAGTCCGTGAACCAGGCCCTGCGGGAAGCCGTCTCGAGGCCCACCTGGAGCGCGGACCGCAAGGTGCTGAAGATCCTCTTCCTGGTGGGGGACTGCCCGCCCCACATGGACTACCCCAACGAGACCACCTACCCCGCCATCTGCCAGGCGGCCATGAAGAAGGACATCCTCATCAACACCATCCAGTGCGGCGACATCGCGGAGACCACGCCCATCTGGCAGGAGATCGCCCGGCTGAGCGAAGGCACCTTCGTGGCCATCGGCCAGACCGGGAACATGCAGGCGGTGACGACCCCCATGGATGCCGAGCTGGCGAAGCTGAACGTGGAGATGGGCCGGACCCTGCTGCCCTACGGGTCCGAGAGCAAGAAGCGGGAGGTGGTCGCCAAGCAGGCCATGGCGGAATCCGTGGGCCTCGCCGCGCCCGCCGTGGCAGCCGATCGCCTCAGCTTCAACGCCTCCACGAAGAAGGCGGTCCAGGGCGGCGGGGACCTGCTGGACGACACCAAGGGTGGCCTCGTGTCCCTGGACACTGTCGCTAAGGACCAGCTCCCCAAGGAGATGCAGTCCATGAGCCCAGCGGAGCGGAAGACCTACCTCCAGCGGAAGGAGACCGAGCGCGCGAAGGTGCAGGCCCGCATCAACGAGCTGTCGAAACAGCGCCAGGCATTCCTGGATGCGGAGCTGAAGAAGCAGGCCACCAAGGATGCCTTCGACCAGAAGGTAGCCGAGGCCATCCGGCTCCAGGCCAAGCGCAAGGGCATCCTCTACGTGAACTGATACCGGGCGCCCTTGAAAGAGACCATCCATCGGGAGGGCGAACACCATGGGCCGTGCGCTTCGTTCGATGCTGACCTCCCCATCCTTGATGGCCGTCATGGCCTGTTCTTCAGTGTCCGCACAGGTCATCGCGCCCCGAGTGGACATCCATGAGGCCCTGCGAATCGCTGAAGCCCATTCGAAGAAGAGCAAGGTCATGACGGCCAATAGCCATATCAGCTCAGCCATCTACGAGGCCGCGGCTCCATCGCCCCATTGGCGGATCACCTGGAAGACGAACACCCTCGTCAAGGGCGGCTGGATCGAGGTGCTCGTCCATTCCGACAAGTTCGTGGAAACGCGGTTTGGCGAATGATCCGGGCCTGACCCGCCGTGCATTGCGGCACTGGCTTCAGGAACCGCCTCCTCAGCGCGCCTGGGCCACGATCACACGGTCGTGGCCGCGGGCGTCCTGGAGGATGGAGACCCGGGACCAGCCTTGATCGCTGGCGCGCTGGCGGAGCCGGGTCCCCTGCCCCGCGCCGATCTCGATGACGCAGGCCCATGCTTTGCGGCGATGGGCCTGCTCCAGCAGCGCGGTGCTCAGGCCGATGCCCCCGTCCGGCGCCAGCATGGCCACGGCGGGCTCGAAGGAGAACTCGGCCTCCAGCGCAGGGGCGCGAAGCTCATCCACGAAGGGCATGTTCGCCACCACCAGTTCCAGGGGATCGGGCACGGGCTCCAGCAGGTGGCCCAGGCCGTAGCGGGCGCGCGCGCCCAGGGCCTTCCCGTTCGCCTTGGCCAGATGCAAGGCTGCAGGATCGATCTCCGTCAGCGTCAGCTCCCAGCCCGTCTCCAGGGCCAGGGTCAGGCCGATGTTCCCTCCGCCCGTGCCCACATCCACGCAGCGCCGCACACCCAGCTCCCGTCCCACCTCCAGGGCCACCCGGACTGCCGTCTCGCTCTCCCGCTGCGGCACCAGGACGCCTCGAACCACCTTGAACCGTCGGCCGAAGAACGGTGCCCAGCCAAGGATCATGGGCCAGGGCTCCCCGGCCAGCCGCCGCTTGAGCCAGCCATCGACCCTGCGCTCGATGGCGATGGGCACGGGATCAGCCCCGTGCTGCGCCAGCCACGTGCCATCCAGTCCCAATCCATCCTGGAACCAGTGGCGCACCTCCTGCTGGGCCTCGACGGGGTCGAGGAACGCGCGAAGCTCACTCAGAATCCTCAGGCGGAGCAGATGGTAGGTCACCCCTCGATGCTAGCCCATCAGGGCCTTGGCCCGCTCCTGGCTCGTCTGCAGGACGTCCTCGTGCAGCGAGCCGCCATGGCTGTCCATGGTCACCACCAGGGGGAAGTCCTCCACGTCGATGATCCAGAAGGCCTCGGGGCTGCCGAACTCCTCCAGCATCTTCACGTCCACCACGCGCTTCACGCGCTCGGCCAGCAGCGCTCCGGCGCCGCCGGTGGTGTGGAAGTAGCAGGCGCCCACCTTCCCCAGGCCGTCGCTGGTCTTCTTCCCCATGCCGCCCTTGCCGATGACGCCTCGGACCGTGTAGGTCTCCAGCACGTCCGCCTGGTAGGGCTCCTCGCGGCTGCTGGTGGTGGGGCCTGCGGAGACGAAGGACCAGTGGCCGTCCTCGTGCTTCTTCACCACGGGGCCGCAGTGGTAGATCACGGCCTCCTTCAGGATGGGCTTCAGCCACTCGGGCTTCTGCTCGGTCATGAACTTGTGGCCCATGTCCCGGCTGAGGACCACGCGGCCCGTGAGCAGCACCTCGTCGCCCACCTTCAGGGCGCGGATGGCGGATTCGGAGAGGGGGGTGGTGAGCTTGATCATGGCCGCACCTATGCGAAGGACGCCGTGCCGTCGGGCCCGATCCGCAGCGTCATCCGCCGGGAGGACCAGCACATGTAGCTGATGCTGACGAAGAAGCTGGCGGGGTGCCGCCACAGCTCCTCGATGAACACGTCCAGGACCGTGGTCTTCCCGCCGTAGCCCATGGGGCCGATGCCCAGGGTGTTCAGCTCCTGGGTGAGCTGCTTCTCCAGGGCCTCCAGGGCGGGATCGGGGTTGGTGGAGCCCACCTTGCGCAGCAGGAGTTCCTTGCTGCGCTCGTAGCTCACCACGCGGTCGCCGCCCACGCAGACCCCCAGGATGCCCGGGGAGCAGCCCTGGCCCTGGGCCTTCACCACCATGTCGATGATGCACTTGCGCACGCCCTTGAGGTCGCGGCCCGCACCGATGGCCGCATCCGGAAGTCGGTACTGGGCGCCCACGTTCTCGCAGCCCCCGCCTTTCAACATGATCGAGATCTCGATGCCCGGTTCCTCCCGCTCCTCGAAGTGGATCACGGGATGGGTCTCCCCGAAGGGATCCAAGTTGTTGCCGGGGTTCTTGCCGCTCAGGGCCGCCACACAGTTGGGCCGCAGCCAGCTCCGGGCGGTCCCCTCGGCCACGGCGGCGCGGATCTGGGCCTTGAGTTTGCGCTGGCTCACGCCGAAGGGGTGCTTCACCCAGAAGATCACGGTGCCCGTGTCCTGGCAGAGGGGCGCCACGTGCTCGTCGGCGAGCACGATGTTCTCGATCATGGTGTCGAGGGTGTTGGCGCCGCGGCTGCCTTCGGCCTCGGCGTTGCGGCCGGCCACCACGGCGTCGATCACATCCTGGGGCAGGCGGCTGGTGGTGCGCCGGATCAGTTCCAGGAGCGCCGGCTGCAGGTCCGGATCGGTGGGATGGGCCTTCCACCCCTTGGGCAGGACGGACTTCGCCTCCACTGTCTCGAGGGGGGTCAGGACGGGGACAGGACAGGACGACATGGGCGTGCTCCTTCCCGGATTGGATGTCAGAGGTCGTGAATACGCCCCATCATGGTCCCATTCAGGAAAACGCTCAAGGCGCCCAGGCCCGGCACAAGGAGAGGGTCAGGGACGTGAGGGGCGTCCGTCCCCCCGACAGCGCCAGCCCCTTGAGGTCCAGGTCCACCTGGTTCACAAGCCGCAGGAGCCGCGCCACACCCTCGGGCTTCACCCGGTCCAGCACGCGCCCATAGCCGTCCAGCAGGAAGGCCTGCCGGGGGCTGAGGCCCAGGGCCCCCAGCAGGTCCGAGCCGGATTTCAGCCCTGCCGCACGCGCTTCGGACAGCCGGACCAGACGGTCCACCTCCCGGCGGGCCTGGCTCAGCAAGGCCAAGGGCGCCCCGCTGGGGTCGTCCTCCAGGGCCAGCCGGAGCGAGGCCAAGGCCTGGGCCGCCTGCCCCTTCTGCCAGGCCTGGGACCAGGCGAAGGCATTCTGCTCCCCCAGCCGGAAGGTGGCTTGATCCACCAGTTCGCCGCCCACCCGCCGGTTCTCCGCCAGCAGGTCGAGCACTTCCAGGGTCCGCCGCAGGATGCCGGGATTGCCTCCCAGCCGGGCCGCGATCCGCGCCGCCACGCCGGAATCCAGCCGGAGTCCCAGCTGGTGGGCCTGGGCCTCCACGTAGGCCGGGGCCTCCTTCTCGTCCAGGCCGCCCACCTTCAGCACCCGTCCCTGCTGGTTCCACTCGCTGAAGGGCTTGGCCCCCAGGGTGCGGCCGGGCCCTGCGGAGAGCGAGACCCGCGAGATCAGGAGCAGCCGGGTGTCGGCCAAGGGTTTGTCCAGCAGCGCCTTGAGGGTCGGAGGAAGCTCCTTGGGCTTCTCCAGCAGGTTCTCGGCCTGGGGGACCACCACCACCCGCACCGCGCCCAGGGGTGCCGATTCCGAGAGGGCGTTCTGGACCTCCGCCCAGGGACAACCCTCCGAACAGACCGTCAGGGAGAAGTCGGCCCACTCCGGGTCCACATGCCGGGCCTTCCAGGCGTTCAGGGCCGCCTGCCGGCCCTCGCTGTCCTCCCCGTGCAGGAGGGCGTACTCCGCCTTCAGGAAGGCCTCCGGGACAGCCATCAGTCGCTTCCTTCCAGGAGCTGCGTGATGAAGTTCTCGGCGAAGTCGTCGGCGAGGCTTTCGAGGACCTGCAGCTCGCGGTTGTCGATGCTGGCGAAGTTCTGGTCCACCCGGTACTGCTTGGAGAAGGTCAGGCTCGGCCGCTCGATCATGAGGTTGCCGGTCTGGCCGTCCATCAACCGCATGGAGCCCGCCACGATGACTTCCACGCGGGTGGCCGAGCCGGCGGCGCCCCTGGCCGTGGAGGACCCCAGGTTGAGCCCCAGCGCTTTCACCTCATAGCGCTCCAGGGTCCCCTGGACGACCCACCGGGAAGAGGCGTTCTGCCCCACCAGCTTCCAGGGCGAAGCCGACACGATCCGATGCTCCAGGGCCTTCCGGAAGTTCTCCTCCATCCCGAACTTCGACGTCCGGTTCGTGAAGCTGGCGATGCGGACCGTCTCTCCCCGGACCATCCAGGCGGCATTCCGGGTGCCGCGGTCCAGCCGCTGATAGCCGCAGCCGCAGAGCAGCGCGGTGAGAACAGCCGCCGATGCGGCCAGGGGAAGGACAGGTCGCATGGGTTCAGGCCGGGTTGTAGACGCCCACGTAGGGCAGGTTGCGGTACTTGCCGTCCAGGTCCAGGCCGAAGCCTACGGCGAACTTGTCCTCGATGGTGAAGCCGACGTACTCGACGGGCACCTGGACGCTGCGGCGGCTGGGCTTGTCCAGCAGGGTGGCAATCCTGAGGCTGGCGGGCTGGCGGTCCAGCAGCATGTTGCGGACCTTGTGCAGGGTCAGGCCCGTGTCCACGATGTCCTCGACGATCAGCACGTGGCGGCCGCCGATGGGGCGTTCCAGGTCGTGCAGGATGTTCACCTCACCCGTGGTGACCGTGTTCCCGCCGTAGCTGGCCACCTGCATGAAGGCCACGTCGAGCTTCAGGTCCATGGCCCGCACCAGATCGGCCATGAAGATGAAGACGCCGTTCAGGAGGCCCACCACTAGCAAGTCCTTCCCTTCGTAGTCCCGGGTCAGCTCCGCTCCCATCTCCTGGATGCGGGTACGGATCTGCTCCTCGGTGATGAAGGCATCGATGTGGGCGTTCAGCGTGGACATTCCGTCTCCCATGCGTTTCGGAAGCTTCCATTCAACCTCATGGGCTTGTCCTGGGTCTACCCTTTGGAGCAGATGGTTTCAGCCGCTTGCTCCAGCATGGAGCCGGTTCCATGATAGCCAGCGCTGGGAATGACACCTGCATGCAGCCGATCGCGAGCGATTCTCCCTACCACGCCCCGGAAGTCCTCGTCTGGGTGGAAGCTGCCCAGGCCGGGGACGCCACGGCCTTCGGTCGGCTCATGGAGCGGTTCCAGCGGGATGTCTACGGAAAGGCCTTCTCCATCGTGAAGAACCACCTGGATGCCGACGACGTCGTCCAGGAGACCTTCCTCCGGGCCTACCGGGCCCTCCCCGGCTTCCGGTTCGAGTCCAGCTTCCGGACCTGGCTCATCACCATCGCCACCCGGCAGGCCCTGAGCCTGCTGGACCGCAGTCGCCAGAACCACGAGTCCCTGGAGACCGGCGAGGAGGGCCAGGAGCACGCCGCCCTGCGGGTGGAGGACCACCAGCTGAACCACATCCTGGATGAAGA
>CAYZND010000110.1:2012-10010 GCA_964479495.1 uncultured Mesoterricola sp. | reverse complement strand
TGGACGTGATGGCCTGAGGCCTTGCGTCGACGGATCGCGCTTTCCCCATGTCTGACCACGGGCAGGCCCGTGGCCTGTCGATCTTGCGAGGTGCCTGCTTGAGCATGACCCCACTCCTTCCCGATCGTTCCCCCCTGATGCGGTCCCGCCGCCTGACCGTGAAGGTGGGCACCCAGGTGGTCCTGGGCCCGGATGGCCAGCCGGCCTATAGCCGTCTCTTCGGTTTCCTGGAATCCATCGCCCGTCTCCGAAGCCAGGGCATGCAGGTCCTGCTCGTCTCCTCGGGGGCAGTGGGGCTGGGTTCCCAGCGCCTGGGGCTCGAAGTCAAACCTCGCCGGCTCGCCGAAAAGCAGGCCTGCGCCGCCGTGGGACAGGGTCACCTGATGGCGCTCTACCAGGATGCCCTCGCCCGCGTGGGGCTGATCGGGGCCCAGGTGCTCCTCACGGAGTACGACTTCTCGAACCGGCAGCGCTACCTCAACCTCCGGGCCACCCTGGAACACCTGCTGGCCCGCGGCGTGGTTCCGATCATCAACGAGAACGACACCGTCTCCACGGATGAGCTCGAAACGAAGCTTCCCTTCCGGGCCGCTCCGGTCTTCGGAGATAACGACAAGCTCTCCGCCCTGGTCGCCAGCGGGCTGGAGGCGGACCTGCTGCTGATCCTTTCCGATGTGGAGGGACTCTACACTGCCAACCCCCGCAAGGATCCTGGAGCGGTTCTGGTCCCCTGGGTCGAGGACCTGACACCGGAGATCGCCGCCCTCGCGGATGGGCAGAGCGAGCGGGGCCGCGGCGGCATGGCCTCCAAGCTGTCCGCGGTGCGGGTCGCCACCCAGGCCGGAGTCCGGGTGGTCATCGCCAGCGGGCTCTCGCCGGACATTCTGGATCGCGTGCTGTCCGGGCAGCCGACGGGCACGCTTTTCGAAGCCCGCCGATCCTTGTGGGGCAAGAAACGCTGGATCGCCCAGGCATCGCGGCCTGCGGGCCGTCTCCGGGTCAATCACGGAGCCCGGGAGGCCGTCCTGCATGGCGGGGCATCCTTGCTCGCCGCCGGGGTCACCGCAGTGGAAGGAGATTTCGTCCAGGAGGACGTGGTGGCCATCGCCGATGAGCAGGGACGGGAATTCGCCCGTGGCGTGGTTCTGCGCTCCCGGGCTGCGCTGGATGTCCGCTCCTCTGAGCCAGGCAGCCAGGGCCCGGTGGTCCACCGCAACACCCTCGTTCTGCTGGAGAGACCATGAACACAGCCGAACACACCCGAGTGAAGGCCGAAGCCGCCCGCCGGGCCACCCGGCGCCTGGGTTTTTCCGAAGGGGAGGATCGAAACCGTGCGCTGGAGGCCACGGCGGCCCTTCTCCTGGAGCGGCGGAAGTCGATCCTCCAGGCCAATGCGGCGGACTGCCAGGAGGCGTCCGACCTTCCCATTGCGGTGCGCCAGCGCATGCACCTGGACGACGTGAAGCTGATGGAGATGGTCCGCAGCCTCCGGGCCGTGGCCGCCCTGCCCGATCCCCTGGGGCAGGTGCGCCTGCGCCGCCTCCTGGACGAGGGGCTGGAGCTCACCCAGATCACGTGTCCCCTGGGAGTCCTGGGTGTGATCTTCGAAGCCCGTCCCGATGCGGCCATCCAGATCGGAGCCCTGGCCATCAAGACCGGCAACGCGAGCCTGCTGAAGGGAGGCCGCGAGACGGCGCGCACCCATGCGCTGCTGGCGGAGCTGCTGCGGGAAGGGCTTGGTGCTGCCGGTCTACCCGAAGATGGGATCCAGGTGCTGGAGGGGCGGGAAGCCGTGGAGTCGCTTCTGGATCTGCCGGAGCTGGTGGACCTGATCATCCCCCGCGGCTCCAAGGACCTGGTGCGCTACATCCAGGCCCGCACCCGCATCCCCGTGCTGGGCCACGCCGACGGGATCTGCCACATCTACCTGGATGCCTCTGCCGATCCGGCCATGGCCGTGGACCTCGTCAGGGACGCCAAGCTGCAGTACCCAGCCGCCTGCAATGCCGTGGAAACCCTCCTCGTCCACCGGGAGGGCGAAGCCGCGCTGCGAGCCGTCGCCGAGGATCTGCGCATGCTAGGCGCGGAGCTGCGGGGCTGTGACACCGTCCGGGAATGGCTGCCCTGGATTGCGCAGGCCACGGAGGCGGACTGGGGCACGGAATACAGTGCCCCGGTGCTTTCGGTGAAGGTCGTGGAGACCCTTGATGAAGCCATGGCCCACATCCATACGTACGGATCGGGCCATACGGAGGCCATCCTCACGGAGGACCCGGCAGCGGCGGCGCGCTTCCTGGCCGAGGTGGACGCGGCCGGGGTCTACCACAACGCCTCCACTCGTTTCGCGGACGGCTACCGCTATGGATTCGGGGCGGAGGTCGGCATCAGCACAGGCCGCCTCCACGCCCGGGGACCCGTGGGGCTGGAGGGGCTCGTCACCGGCAAGTACCTGCTCAGGGGCGGTGGCCACCGTGTGGCCGACTACACAGGACCTGAGGCCAGGCCGTTCCGGCACCGCGACATCCCTTGATCCTGGGGGTCAGTCCACCAGGGTTCCCTCGTGGGCGCCGTTCACGGCGGCCACGAGGCCGCCGGGCTTCATCATGTTGAAGACCAGGATGGGCAGCTTGTTCTCCCGGCAGAGGGCGATGGCGGCGGCGTCCATCACCTTCAGGTTCTTGGCCAGGACCTCCTGGAAGGTGATGTGCTCGTACTTGGTGGCGGTGGGATCCTTCTTGGGATCGGCGGTGTAGACGCCGTCCACGTTCGTGGCCTTCATGACCACCTGGGCGCAGATCTCGCTGGCCCGCAGGGCGGCGGCGGTGTCCGTGGAGAAGTAGGGGTTGCCCGTGCCGGAGCCGAAGATGACCACGCGGCCCTTCTCGATGTGGCGCATGGCCCGGCGGCGGATGTAGCTCTCGGCCACCCGGGGCATCTCGATGCCGCTCATGACGCGGGTCTGTACGCCCTTCTTCTCCAGGGCGTCCTGCAGGGCCAGGGCGTTGATCATGGTGGCCAGCATGCCCATGTGGTCGCCCGTCACGCGGTCGATGCCCTTGGTAGCGCCGGAGACGCCGCGGAAGATGTTGCCTCCCCCGATGACCAGGGCCACTTCGACACCGAGGCCGCGGATCTCCTTCACCTGGTCCGCGATCATGTTCACCACGGCGGGGTCGATGCCGTAGTTCTGTTCCCCCATGAGGGCCTCTCCGGAGAGCTTGAGGAGGATGCGCTGGTACTTCATGGGGACTCCTTGGAAACGGGATGGCTATAAAAAACCCGGCCTTGTCAGGCCGGGTGGGAAGCGATTGGCTGGGAGCGGCTCATTCCCGCTCGCCTGTGCCGCTGGCGGTGGTCTGGGACAGGAGGACCGCCAGGGAGTCCTGGATGCGCACGACCACATGGTGCTCGCAGCCGCGGAGGGCCGCCCGGATGGCGCTGGCCACGGCCCGGCCGTTGCTGCGGCCGTGACCGATGATGGAGACGCCCTTGACGCCCAGCAGCGGGGCCCCGCCGTATTCGACGTAGTCCAGCTTCTTCATGAACTTCCGCATGGCGGGCTTGGCCAGCAGGCCGCCCATCTTGGAGATCCAGGTCTGCATGATGGCGTCCCGGAGTCCGAAGAGGATGCCTTCCGCCAGGGCCTCGGAGGACTTGAGCACCACGTTGCCCACGAAGCCGTCGCAGGCGATCACATCGAAGTTGCCGTTCCAGATGTCGCGGCCTTCGGCGTTGCCGCCGAAGTTCACGTCCAGCTGCTTGAGCATCTGCGCGGCGTTCTTGGTGGTGTCCGTCCCCTTGCCGTCCTCTTCGCCCACGCTGAGGATGCCCACCTTGGGGCGCTTGATGCCCAGCACCTCCTCGGCGTACAGCGCGCCCATGAGGGCGAACTGGGCGATGTGCTCGGGCTTGCTGTCCACGTTGGCGCCCACGTCCAGGAGGATCGTCGGGCGGCCCTTCATGTTGGGCATGGCCGAGGCCAGGCAGGGCCGGTCCACGCCGGGCAGCGTGCCCAGCACCATCTTGGAGGCCACCATGGCGGCCCCGGTGTGGCCCATGCTGACGATGCCGTCCGCCCGGCCGTCTCGGACCAGCTGGGCGGCCACGCGGATGGAGCTGTCCTTCTTGTCCTTGAGGATGCAGGTGGCCTTGTCCTCCATGGTCACCACGCTGGAGGCATGGACGATCTCGGCGCGGGCCGCCAGCTCTCCCTTGATGCCGTAACTGGCCATCAGGGATTTCAGGACGGTCTCGTCACCGACCAAGAGGAGGTGCAGGTCGTCGTGGGCGGCCAAGGCGATGCCCGCCCCCTCGAGCGTGGCGTGGGGCGCATGATCGCCCCCCATCACATCCAACGCGACTCGGCACATGGATGGGGTGTCCACCCACTACCTCAGACGGTCTGCTGAACGCGGACGGTCTGCTTGCCGCGGTAGAAGCCGCAGGAGGGGCACACACGGTGGGGCATCTTGGAGGTGCCGCAGTTCGGGCAGGTGCTGGCGCTCATGACGTCCAGGCTGTCATGGGTGCGGCGGCGATCGCGGCGGGCGCGGGAGTGGCGTCGCTTGGGATTCGGCATGGGAGACTCCTAGGGTCGAATCAGGGTTTTCAGGGTTCCAGGTTCAGTTTCAACCCGGAGAGGGCTTTGGCGAGGGCGCTGGGCGCCTTCTGCGATTCAGGGCGGCAGTTGCAGCGGCCCTTGTTCCAATTCTTACCGCACTGGGTGCAGAGCCCCAGGCAGTCTTCCTTGCACAGGGCGTGCATGGGGATCTGCAGCTGGAACTGCTCGCGTACCAGAACCTCCTCGTCCACGAGGGGTTCCGGGAAGAAGACGACATCGAGGTCCTGGCTGCCGAGGGTATGGGAACCCCGGACCACCAGGTCGGGATCTTTGCTGCCCAGGAACCGGCTCTCCACGCGCAGGCCCTGCTCGAAGGGCTCCAGGCAGCGGGAGCAGACCCCTTCCCAGACGGCCTGGCCCTGCACCTCGAGGTAGAAGTCCGCATTGGAGGGAAGCACGCGAAGGGTCCACCGGACCTCCCGCAGGGCTTCGCCCCGGTCGAGGGTCAGCTGGGGGGAACCCCCTTCCAGCCGGAGGCCCTCCAGGGGCAGGCGAGCCAGCTCGATCACCGGACACCCCCGCAGAAAGACGGCGCGGTCGTCGGCTCGGTCGGCACGGGGCCAGGCTGGCGTCGGGATGGGTTCATGGCAAGGAGTCGGGATCCTGGAAAAAAAACGACAGGGAACGCCTCAGATAATCCTATCCGAGCACCCCAGTTTGCCATAGATGGCCCTTTTTACAAGGTTTCATCCATCCCCGTCGGCCTCGCCGCGCTCCCGCGCCGGGAAGTCCTCGGGGTGCGGGTAGGCCGGCCGCAGGGTCTCGACCCCACCCAGCTCCTGGAGCCAGTACCGGTAGGCCCGGAAGCTCATGCCCAGGAGTCGGGCGGCTCGGGTCTTGTTCCCGTCGCAGCGTTCCAGGGCCTTCAGCATCAGGTGGCCCTTCAGGGCGGTGAGCCAGGTCTCCAGGTCGAAACCCTCGGCAGGGATCTCCGTGGTGAGGCGCCCTTCGGCGAACTCGCGTCCGTCCGCCCGGGCCATGAGGTTGTCGGGGAAGAGTTCGGAACCCACGGGGCCGCCCGGATTCAGGGCCACGCAGCGCTCCATGAGGTTCTCGAGCTCCCGGACGTTGCCCCGGAAGGGGTAGCGCCGCAGGATTTCCAGGGCCTCCGCCGTTAGGTTCATGGGCGGCTTGTTGAGCTTCTTGCAGAACTTCCCGAGGAAGTGATTCACCAGGACCGGCAGGTCCTCCTGCCGCTCCCGCAGGGGCGGCATCTCAATGTGCAGGATGTTCAGGCGGAAGAAGAGGTCCTGCCGGAACTGGTTCGCCTCCGCCAAGCGGTGCAGGTCCCGGTTGCTGGCCCCGATGACCCGGGCATCCACCGGGCGCTCCTTGGTGTCCCCCAGGCGGCGGAGACGCCGCTCCTGGAGCACGCGGAGCAGCTTCACCTGGAGTGGCAAGGGCATTTCCCCGATCTCGTCCAGGAAGATGATGCCGCCCTGGGCCTCCTCGAACAGGCCCCGCTTGGAGCCCACGGCCCCGGTGAAGGCTCCCTTCTCGTAGCCGAACAGCTCGGATTCGAGGAGGTTCTCTGGCAGGGCGCCGCAGTTCACGGGCACGAAGGGGCCCTTGGAGCGCTCCGAGTAGCGGTGGATAAGGCGGGCCACCACCTCCTTGCCCGTGCCGCTCTCGCCGGTGATGAGGACTGTGGTGTCCGCCCGGGCCACCTTGCCCACCAGGGCCTGGATCTTGCGGATGGTCTCGCCCACCCCGATGAGGTCGCCGATGTCTGGCGTCTCCAGGGAGGTGTAGGGCTGGGATACGGCAAAGAGGCTCTTGAGGACCTTGGTGAGCTCCTGGATGTCGTTCTTGGTCTTGGTGAGGAAGTCCACGGCGCCCAGGTTCAGGGCCTGCACCGTGGTCTCCGTGGTGGCGAAGGCCGTCATGATGACGACTGGGATCTCGAGGCCCTGCTCCTTCATCCACAGGAGGAGGTCGATGCCGGAGCCGTCCTTCAGCCGCAGGTCGGACACGATGGCATCGAAGGCCCGGGTTGCGAGCAGCTGCTTGGCCTCCTCCAATCCTCCGGCGGGAACCGTATCGAAGCCCGCCGGCTCGAGGCCGATCTGCAGGACATCCCGGAAGCTGGCTTCGTCTTCCACCAGCAGCACACACTTGCAGGGGGTCTGGGTCATGGGGTCCTGATGACGTGATACGTCAGTATGGGGGGAGCCTCGCCCTGCGCCAACCACATTGACGCCCCTTTCCATTTGGGAAACCATCGCAACCATGCGCTTCCTGCTGTGCCGCACCGATGCCATCGGCGACCTGGTCGTCTCCCTCCCCGTGATGGAGCGGATCCTGTCCCGGGACCCCCGGGCGGAGGTCCACTGGCTGGTCCGGCCCTACGCCGCGCCGGTGCTCGAGAACCTGCCGGGTGTGGCGGGGATCCACCTGCGGGAGCCGGAGGGGGACCTGACAGCGCTCCTGTCGCGGCTTGCCCCCGATGCGGTCCTCAACCTCTTCCATCGGGACCGGGAGGTGACGCTGGCCGCCAAGTCGGCCCGTGTTCCGGTCCGGGTCGCCCGGGCGAGGGGTCTGGACCAGATCCTCGCAGCCACCCATGTTCTTTGGCGGGGCCGCTTCCGCAGCCAGCGCCACGAGGCCGAGAACGCCCTGGACTTCCTCTACCCCTGGGGCTGGAACGGCGGCTGGCCCACCCCGCCGCATATGGTCCTGACGGACGCGGAGCGCGCCACCGGAGAGGCGGACCTGGCGGCGATGCCCCGGCCGAGGGTTGCGGTGGCCACCCGCAGCTCAGGCTCGTCAGGCTTCCCTTCATCAGCCTGGTGGGAGCGCGCCTTGGCCCTGGTCCGATCCGTCGGCTGGCACCCCGTCGTCGTCGGCCCGCCCGAGGACTCGCCCCTGCCGGCCACGGACCTCCGGGGGCTCATGGGACGGCTGGCGGCCTGTGATGCCTTCCTGGGCACCTCCACGGGGCCGACCCATCTGGCGGCGGCCCTGGGTCTGCCCGTGCTGGCCCTCATGGGCCGGAGCCCGAACCGGGGTCCGAGCCGATGGACCCCCCTGGGAGCCAGGGTGCAGGTGGTGCAGTACCCCGGCCCCGAGGCGGACCTCCAAGGCGGCATGGACCGCCTGGATCCTGCGGACCTCCTGCCGCATCTGGAGCGCTTGCGATGATTCCCGTCGAAGCCGCCTGGGTGCGCTTTCCGCGTTTCATCGGCGACGACGGGGCCCCCTCCGCGATCGCCAGGCGAAGCCGCAGCGGGAGCGGGAGCAGGCTCCAGTGGAGCCTGCGATCGGGGGGTAGTCCAAGGCGGAGCGTCCGATGTCAATGACGATGCATGGAGCCATTCTCCTGGAAGCCGCCTGGGTGCGCTTTCCGCGTTTCATCGGCGACGACGGGGCCCCCTCCG
>CAYZND010000110.1:0-1912 GCA_964479495.1 uncultured Mesoterricola sp. | reverse complement strand
GGCTCCAGTGGAGCCTGCGATCGGGGGGTAGTCCAAGGCGGAGCGTCCGATGTCAGTGACGATGCATGGAGCCATTCCCCTGGAAGCCACCTGGGTGCGCTTTCCTCGATTTATCGGCGACGCCGCCATGCAGCTCTCCGTCCTGAGGCTGTTGCGGCAGACGGGCATCGGACCCCTGGTGGTCTGGGGGCCTGCCGTGGCCGTGTCCCTGGTGGAGGACCACGAGCTGGCCGACGCCGTGGTGGCCGAGCGGGCGAAGCCCGGAGTCCGGGCCATGGCGCGCACGCTACGGGAGCACCGGGCGCTCCGGTCCATTCACTTCCCCAAGAGCCTGCGGCCGGCCCTGGCGGCATTCCTGGCGCGGGTTCCCGAACGCATCGGCGTGGACGAGAGCCTGGCAGGTCCCTTCAACACGGTGAGCGGCCCCTTCTGGGAGGCGGAAGGCCCCTTCATGCACCGCTACCATGCGGTCCTGGCCAAGCGCTGGCCGGACCTGCCGCCCATGCCGTACGCGGACTACGACCCGGGCGTGGCGGTATCAAAGCCCGACCGGCCTTACCTCTGTCTGATGCCCGGGTCCACGTGGCCCTCCAAGGCCTGGCCGCGGGCTCACTTCGCGGACCTGGCACGCCGAGCCCGCCTGGAAGGGCTGGACGTGGCCGTGCTGGGCACCCCTGATGAGCGGGAGATCTGCGACTTCGTCGCCGAGGCGGCAACCCATAACCTCTGCGGGAGGACGAACATCAAGGAGGCCGCTGCCTGGCTGCGCGGCGCCTGGGCGGCGGCCGGGAACGACTCGGGGTTGAGCCACCTTGCCGCCGCCTGCGGCACGCCCATCGTGGCCATCTATGGGGCCACGGATCCCGGGGGCAGCACGCCCTGGGGCCCCTGCAGCCGCGGCCTGCGCCGGGATGACGTCCCCTGCGCCCCCTGCTTCAAGCCCCGGTGTGTCGTGGAGGGCCACCCATGCCTGGCGGGCATCGGGCCGGACCAGGTCTGGGATGCCCTTAAGGCCCTGGTCCCGGCGTAGAATCGAAGAGCGAGGTATTTCATGAAGGCACTTGCACCGCTGCTCCTGGCAGCTCCGCTGGTCTGTCTGGCCCAGGCTCCCGCCCCTTCCATCACCTTCGAAAAGACCCACCACGACTTCGGGAAGATCCCTCCGGACCGCAAGGTCTCATACCGCTTCAAGGTGACCAACACGGGCACCGCCACCCTCAACATCACGCGCCTCAATCCGTCCTGCGGCTGCACGTCCACGGTGCTGGGCAAGTGGTCCCTGGAGCCGGGCGAAAGCACGGAGGTGGAAGCCAACTTCGATCCCAACGGCTTCCGTGGAGAGGTCCGCAAGTCCATCCAGGTGATCTCGGACGACCCGGCCAAGGGCACGGTGACCCTTAGCTTCCAGGCCGAGGTCGTCCAGGAGATCATGCCCAGCACCAACGTCGTGTTCTTCTACGACGTGGTCCGCACGGTTCCGAAGAAAGCGACGGTGCGCTTGGCTTCGGGCAACGGCCAGCCCGTGCAGGTGAAGGAGACGAAGGCCCCCGGTGCCCCGTATCTCGGCACCTCCGTGAAGGCGGAGGGGAATGATGTGCTCCTCGACATCGACATGGACGGGCGCAAGGTGCCCCAGGGCAAGCGACGGGGGGTGGATGCGCTGACCATCATCACCACCAATCCCAAGATGCCCCTCATCACGCTGAACGTGCAGTGGGAGCTGAAGCCCACCGTGGTCTCCACACCGGAGCGGGTGGCCTGGGTGGAACCCGCCGGCAAGGAGCAGAGGAGCCTCGTCACCCTCAAGCAGGCGGAGGGGAAGGCCTTCCGGGTCCTGGAGGCCAAGAGCACCAACCCCCTCATCACGGTGGAGGGTGTCGGGAAGGCGGCGGCACCCCAGCAGGAGCTGCAG
>CAYZND010000109.1:0-10040 GCA_964479495.1 uncultured Mesoterricola sp. | reverse complement strand
CGAGATGGAAAACACGATCGCGAAGACTCCCGAACGCTGGGTGCTCATCACGGGATGCTCCACGGGCATCGGCCGGGCCCTGGTGGCCGCCTGCCGGGCCTCCGGCTGGGGTGTGGTGGCCACGGCCCGCAAGCGCACCAGTCTGGAGGAACTGGGCGAAGGTCCGGACCTGAAGCTCCTTGAGCTCGATGTCACCGCACCGGGGAGCATCGCCGCGGCGGTGGACGCCTGTGCCGGGCTGCGACTGACCGCACTGGTGAACAACGCCGGCTACGGCCAGATGGGCCCCCTGGAAGCCCTGCGCGCCGAGGAGCTGCGCGCCCAGTTCGAGACCAACGTTGTGGGCCTGCAGGCGGTGACCAATGCCTTCCTGCCCCTGATCCGCTCCCAGGCCCGGGCTGGCGAAGGGCTCATCGTGCACGTGGCCTCGGTGCTGGGCCGCCTCTCCATTCCCATGGCCGGGGCCTACAACGCCTCCAAGCATGCCGTGGTGGCCCTGGGGGAGACCCTGCGGATGGAGGTGGCCCCGGACATCTCCGTGATGATTGTGGAACCCGGCGCCATCCAGACGGAGTTCCGCAAGACCCTGCAGCAGGCCTGGGGCGACCTGCCCGAGCGCGTGAAGGGGACCCGCTACGAGGAGACCGTGCAGCGGTACAAGACCCACCGGGAGGAGTTTGCCGGGAAGCACGGCCTCAGCGCAGAGGAATGCGCCGCCAGGATCGCCTGGGCCATGAGCGGGCCGAGGCCTCCCCGTCGGCTCATCGTGGGTAGCGACTCCCGCTGGGCCCAGGTGGCCCACCGCCTGTTCCCTGCGGCGATCTTCGAGTGGGCGGTGCGGCGCATCTACGGCGTGCGCTGACAAGGACAAAGCATCACCACCAAGAGCGCCAAGAAAATTCGCCAAGGTCACCAAGAATCGCATCTCCTGGTGTCCTTGGTGCAACCCTGGTGGGCTTGGTGGGGGTCTGTTCTCCGATCATCCTTCCGAGAACTCCCGGGCCAGTGCTTCCGCCTCCGGTGAGAGGTGGGCGAAGCGCATCAGCCGATCGTTGAACTCGTAGTGCAGCTCACGGTTCTCGTCGAGGATCATCTCCACCTGCTCGCGGTGGATCGTCTCGTCCGAGAGATAGCGCCAGTAGAGGGACTCCGTGAGCGTCTCCTGCTCCAGGGCCTTGGCCTCCCAGTACACACGGATGATGGCCCGCCATGCGATCTTGCGCATGTGGGTGCCGCTGTCGATGCTGTCCTGCCAGAGGGGTCCCGCCCAGGCCTGGAGTAGCTCGACAGCTCGGTCTTGGTCGTGGCGGGCCAGGCTCAGCACCGTCTCACCCATGTCGTAGATCACGGTCTCCATGGCAAAGTAGACGCCCATTTTCTGGGCCAGCTTCGCATAGTGGATCAGGTGCTGGGCCGCCTCGTGCATGCGGTCCGGGTGTTCGTGGAAGGCATCGATGAGCAGGCGGTAGTAGTAGGAAAGGTTCTGGAAGCGGCGCAGATCCTTCTCCTCGATGACCTCTCGGATCAGGGTGTTGAAGGTCATGATGTGCAGTTCTGTCACCTTGTCCCGCTGGAGGGCGGTGGCCAGGTGGGCGGTCTCCACGAGCTGGCTGGCCAGCTCGGCGAGGATTTCGTGCTGCCGCTTGGTGGCGGTCTCCATGATCTTCAGCATCTGGGCCAGCACGTAGGCTTCGGGCCACACCTTCTCCCGGGTGAGGTAGTCCTGGCCCTCCTGCGCCAGGCCCGGGACGAAGTAGGGGCGTGTGGAGCGCCAGGACCGGCCTCCATCGGCCCAACCGCTGCCGATGATCTCCGACAGGAAGGTGTGCAGGGACTGGAGGGCCAGGAGCACCAGCTGACGGTCCCCTCGGTTCATGCCCGTGAGGGCGATGTTGGTGACCACATCGATGGTCTCGAAGAGGTCACGGCCCTTGAGGGTGGCGTTCCGCTCGCGTTCCAGGGCATGCAGGTTGTGGATCCCCTTGCGTGTCAGCATGGGCATGAAGTAGCTGGGCCGCAGGAAGCGGCTGAGCCCGTACAGGAAGGGCAAGGCCCCGGCCATCACGAGCAGGTAGATGGTGGCGAGCGCCGTGATGAGCACGGTGTTGAGGAGGGTCAGGGGCGGGATGAAGTTGAGCGCCAGGGAGATGATGTGGCTCAGGAACAGCAGGGAGAGCATGGCCACGATGAGAGGATGCGCCACGTACAAGGTCACAAGCTTCGGGGTGTAGAGGTTCGCCGTCAGCGGCACGATCAAGGCGATGCAGGTCAGCACCACGGCCATGAACTGATTCATGGTCCGGCTGGCCACGGGGAGGGAGACCGAGTCCGCATTCTGGTCGATGCCGAAGATGGCGATGACCACCGCGAGCAGGCAGGCCCCCAGGATGCACGCGATCGTCAGCAGCGTGAGCCCGCGAGGGTTTCGGGTGTTTCCAAGGGATTGGTGGTCCATGTCCCTCCTATCGGGAGGAGGGAAAGGGGGTATGAATCCAAGCGGCTCCAGGGAACCAATTGCGGACCCGGGGGCCTGGGTGCCTGTCAAACTTGGGGCATGTCCGAAGCACGCCTCTACCTGATCGACACCTTCGCCCTCATTTTTCGGGCCTATTACGCCAACATGCGGCTCAAGAACGGTGCGGCCAGCACCATGGCGCGCATGCTCCTGGCCCTGGTGAACCAGCACCAGCCGTCCCACCTGGCCTGCGTCTTCGACCGGCCTGAGCCCACCTTCCGGCACGAGCTCTACCCGGAGTACAAGGCCAACCGGGCCGAGATGCCCGAGGACCTGCGACCACAGATCCCCCTGATTCGCGACCTCATCACGGCCCTCAACATTCCCATCGTGGAGCTGGCGGGCTTCGAGGCGGACGATGTCATGGGCACCCTGGCCCGGCAGGCGGCGGCTCAGGGCCTGGCCTCGGTCATCGTGAGCCCCGACAAGGACCTCCTCCAGCTCGTGGACGACACCCTGAGGATCCAGGTGCTGAACAACCGGGACGGGGAGGTCTGGATCGACGAGGCTGGGGTCAAGGAGCGCTTCGGCGTGGCACCGAGCCGGGTGGTGGATGTACTCACCCTCATGGGGGATGCCAGCGACAACGTGAAAGGGGTGGAGGGCATCGGCGAGAAGGGGGCCCGGGACCTGGTGGAGCACTACGGGGGCCTGGACCAGATCGTGGCCTGCCGGGCCGAGCTGAAGCGCAAGGCCCACCGGGAGGGCCTGGAGGCGGCCCTGGAGCGTCTGCCCCTGGTGAAGCGCCTCGTCACCGTCGTGACGGACCTGTCGCTGCCCGTGACCATCGACCAGCTCGCCTACGCGGGCGTGGAGCCCGCCAAGGCCCGGGAGGCCTTCAAGAAGCTGGGCTTCGAGTCCCTCACCAAGGAGTTCACGGCGGCGGCAGCCACCTCCACGGGGGGTGGCGCCGTCCGAACCTATCGCGCCGCGGCCACGGTGAAGGATCTGGAAGCCGCCGTGGCGGCTTGTCGCACCGCCGGGTGCTTGGGGCTCGACACGGAGACCACGAGCCTGGATCCCACGCGCGGGCATATCGTCGGACTGAGCCTGGCCTGGAAGGCCAACGAAGGGCTCTACGTGCCTTTGGCCCATCTGAAGCCCTCGGGAGCGGCGCTCGAAGGGGCGCTGCCGGGGCTGCTGGACGATTCCGGGCTTCCGGAAACGCTGCTGGACCTCCAGGGAGATCCCGAGGCCTTCTTCGACGAACTCGCCCCCTACCTGGATCCCCGCAACGTTCCCTTCCGGGCCGCCCGTCGGGTCCTGGGACCGCTCCTGGCCGACGAAGCCGTGAAGAAGGTCGGGCAGAACCTCAAGTACGACCTTCAGGTGCTGAAGCGCCATGGGCTGGAAGTCCGGGGCCTGGGGGACGACAGCATGGTGCTCAGCTTCCTGATCGAGTCCCGGCTGCGCCACAACCTGGACGACCTCAGCGCCCGCCACCTGGATATCCGCCCCATCGCCTTCGAGGCGGTGGTGGGGAAGGGGAAGGCTCAGAAGCGCTTCGACGAAGCGGATTTCGAGCAGGCGGTGCAGTACGCGGCCGAGGATGCGGACCTAGCCCTGCAGCTCTGCCGGAAGCTCAAGCCGATGCTTGCGGAGGCCCGTCAGGTCAAGCTCTACGAAGACGTCGACCTGCCCTTGGTGGAGGTGCTGGCGGACCTGGAGCTGGCGGGCGTGCGCCTCGATGTGGACGTGCTGGCCGCCATCGCCAAGGATTTCCGGGGGAAGCGGGATGCCGCGGAAGCCCGGGTGCTGGAGCTGGCGGGAGAGGCCTTCAACCTGAACAGTCCCACGCAGCTGGGCAAGATCCTCTACGACAAGCTGGGGCTGCCGGTGCTCAAGCGCACGGACAAGACCAAGGCCCCCGCCACGGACGAGGAGGTGCTCTCGGAGCTGGCCCAGCGGGAGGATGGTGAGATCGCTGCCCAGCTCCTGGTCCACCGGCAGATGCAGAAGCTGCTGGGCACCTACGTGGAGGCCCTGCCGGCCCTGATCAATCCCGTGACGGGGCGGCTCCACACGCGGCTGCACCAGGCGGCCGTGGCGACAGGACGTCTGGCCTCCAGCGATCCCAACCTGCAGAACATCCCCGTGCGCACCGAGGAAGGCCGGGCCATCCGCGGCGCCTTCGTCCCGGAGCCGGGCTGGGTGCTGCTGGACGCCGACTACAGCCAGATCGAGCTGCGGGTCGTGGCGGCCCTGGCCCAGGATCCCGTGCTGCTGGGCGCCTTCGCGAGTGGCGAGGACATCCACCGCCGCACGGCCTCGGAAGTCATGGGCGTGCCCATGCAGGAAGTGACATCGGACCAGCGCAGTGCCGCCAAGGCCGTGAACTTCGGCCTGCTCTACGGTCAGGGCGCCTACGCACTCTCGGCCAACCTCGGCATCTCCTTCAGCCAGGCCAAGGCCTTCATCGAGCGCTACTTCGAGCGCATGCCGAAGGTGGCCGAGTGGATCGAGGGCACCAAGGCCCAGGCGCTCAAAGACGGGCTCGTGCGCACGGCCTGGGGGCGCGTGCGCCGCATCCCCGAGCTGGAGTCCAGCAACCCCGGGCTGAAGGCCCAGGGCCTGCGGGAGGCGGTGAACACCGTCGTCCAGGGCACGGCCGCGGACCTCATGCGGCGGGCCATGGTGCGTCTGCACGCCAGCCTAAAAACGGAAGGCTTGAAGGCCCGGTTGCTGCTGCAGGTTCACGACGAGCTGCTGGTGGAGGCGCCCCCTGAAGAAATGGAGCGGGCCTCGGCCCTGTTGCGAGAAGCCATGGAGGGTGCCGACGATCTGGGGCCCCTGGGGGTGAAGCTGGCCGCGGAAGTCAGGGCGGGAGGGAGCTGGCTGGCATGCAAGTAGTCCCTGCTCGGGCTTCCCATGCGGCGACAAGCCGCCCCCCATATTCGGCCCGGAGAGCGTGCATCTCCGCGGGTCTCGTCTGGGTGTTCCAGGGCTTCCTGGCCGCCCAGCCGCTGACCCTCTGCACCGAGTCCGCCCCGCCCTGGCACTTCGCCGGGGCGGACGGCCAGCCCCAGGGGCCCGTGGTCGAGGTTGTCCGGCAGATCCAGCGACGTGTGGGCAACAGGGATCCCATCCGGCTGGTGCCCTGGGCCCGGGGCTACGCCATGGCGCTGGGCCAGCCCAACGTGGCCCTGTTCCTGATGGCCCGCACGAAGGAGCGGGATGCCCACTTCCACTGGGTCGGGCCGGTGGTGGAGAGCGTCTACAGCCTCTACGTGAAGGCGGACTCAAAGCGGGTCCTGAGGACCCTGGAGGACGCGAAGGCACTCAGGGCCATCGGTGTCTACCGGGACGACGCCCGGGATCAGATGCTCACCCGGGAAGGCTTCCTGAACCTCGAGCGCACCACCGACAACGTCATGAACGCCCGGAAGCTCCTCGCCGGGCGCATCGATGCCATGGTCTCCTCGGAGATCGGCGTGCAGGACCTGCTGAAGGTCGCCGGGGTCGACCGGGGCGCAGTGAAGGAGGCCCTGCCCGTCGCGCACGTCCAGCTCTGGATCGCCTTCTCCAAAGGCACGCCCCGCCACACGGTGGTCGCCTGGGAGCGCGCTTTCGAGGGCCTGCGCAGCGACCGGACCCTGGAGCGGATCATGAAGAAGGACATCCCCACCTGGACTCTGCCCGGTCCGGCGAGGACCACCTTCTGACCCGGCCTGACCATGCGGCGGGTCCAGCGGGAGGCCGGAAGACCTGCTGGCTAGGTTTGATTGCCATACTCACCATCGATCGTGTCGTCGAAGGAGCATCCAGGGTGGCGATCAGGCGGGGGGCGTTCCGGATCTGGCTGGCGGCCTTCCTCTCGGGCTGCGCGTTTGCTCAGACCCTGGGGATCTACACGGAGACGCAGACTCCGTGGCAGTACGAAGGGGCGGACGGCACGCCGGCAGGCCCCTCCGTGGCCGTCGTGAAGGAGATCCAGAGGCGGGTCGGGAACTCGGATCCCATCCACATGGTCCCCTGGGCGCGGGCCTACGCCATGATCCAGGGCCAGCCCAACGTGGTGCTGTTCCTCATGACGCGGACCGCCGAGCGGAACGGACTCTTCCAGTGGGTGGGTCCCATCGGGGAAGGGGTCTACGGGCTCTCTGTGAAGGCCGGTTCGAGCATCGTCCTGCGCAGCCTGGATGAGGCCAAGAAGCTCGAAAGGGTGGGCGTCTACCGCGGCGATGTGAGGGACCAGCTCCTGACGGAGAAGGGGTTCACGAACCTCGAGCGGGTCACGGACAACGAGATGAACGCACGGAAGCTGATGGCGGGTCGGATCGATGCCTTCGCCTCCAGCGACGTGACCATCGCCAGCACGGTCAAGGCGGCGGGCTTCGATCCCTCGGAAGTGAGGCTGGCCTTGCCCTTCTTCCGCTACCAGACCTGGATCGCCTTCTCGAAGCAGACCTCCCCCGACTTTGTGAAAGCCTGGGCGGATACCCTGGAGGACATGCGCCGGGAGCGCGTCCTCGAGCGGATCATCCGGAAGGAGATTCCCACCTGGACCCCGCCGGGACCGCCCATCACGTCCTTCTGAAGAGGGAGCGGTACGGAAGGTTCCCGCCGCGCAGCCGAGAAGCCGTCAGCGGGGTCCCGGACCACGTCACGGGAGCGGAATCTCTCCGACCTTTGTCCCATTGCGCCACTCTTCGCGACGGATCACCTGGGTGCCGGTCGGGTCGTAGTACTCCGCGTAGCCGTGCTGGAGCCCGTTCGCAAACTCCAGGGTCTTCTCCCGCGTGTCGGCCTCACGCCAGAACTCGCTCTTGCCGTGCAGCTTGTGGGCGCTGTTGAAGGTCTCGATCCTCTTGACCTTGGTGAGGCCTCCCAGCAGGAAGTACTCGAACTCCTTGCGCCACACCAGGGCTCCGCTGGACCATTCCTCCTCCCAGGTGGGCCAGTCCCCGTAGCGGTCCATCAGGAAGTGCGAGAGCCCATGCTTCCGGTCGCCCTTCCAGTTCACTTCGAGCCGGCCGGTGGCCGAGTAGTGCACTTCCAGCCCATCCTGCAGGCCGTCCACGTAATGCCGGACGGACCTGCCATCCCCGGGGCCGTAGCCGAGCACTTCGCCATGGAGCTTGTCGTTCTTGTACGTCGCTTCGGAGGCCAACTGGCCGGCCAAGCCATCGTTGACCCGGCGCCAGGTCTTCCGCACCCCCTCCTTGAGGCCGTTGACGTAGGGCACCTGCTCCACCACCACCGGCTGGAAGATGTTTCCGTTGGCATCCCGCTTCGCCGTCGGGTTGTCCCATCGCTCGAAGAGGCCCTCCAGCTTGTCGTTCCGATACGGCACCCGGATCTCGATGCGCCCGTTGTTGAAGTAGGTCTCGGCGGTGCCCTGGCGGAGCCCCTTCTCATAGTGGGTCAGGCTCTTGAGCTGCTTGCCTCCGGGCCAGTATTCCTTCACGTCGCCATGGATCTTTCCATCCAGGTAAGGGGTCTCCTTCTTAAACGAACCGTCGGGGTACTTCTCGATCTCCACCCGGACATTCGGCAGCTTGGCCGCGGAGGCCTGAGGCTTGGTGCCCAGGCTCTTCAGGGGGGCTGTGGGAACCGGAGGCTTCTGGAGGTAGGTGAGCGAGAGGGAGGCCGTCAGGGTGATGGCGACATGAAACATTGAGGAGACCATGGCAGCCCTCCCGAGGATCACAGATGGGGCTTTGCTCTGTTTTTATATGAATATGGAGGTCGAATCGTGAAAAGCAAGCGGAGGGAAGCCGGAAAATTCATTGAATGTTCCTTGGTTGCCGATGGAAGTTCGGGTGCCTGTCCGGGGCATCCCCGGGGGGTTCACCGTGGAGACCGAGTTCGCCGATCCTTCCCGCCAGTCCGCCGCGGTGCTTGAGCGACAGGTCGAGTGCTTCTTCGCCAACCCCCTGGCCCACCTGCTGATGGAAACCGTGGGCGGCTATCTGCTCGTATTGAACAGCCAGCGCCAGATCCTCGCGGGGAACTCGGAGCTGCTGAAGGCCTTGGGGCGGGAGGAAGGCGACTCGGTGATCGGCCTTCGGCCTGGAGAAGCTTTCCACTGCATCCACGCGGCGGAGGGTCCTAACGGCTGTGGAACCTCCCAGCACTGCGCCTACTGCGGCGCGGTGCTCTCGCTGCTGGCCGCCCAGGCCAGCATGGAGGCCACCGACGGGGAGTGCCGGATCCTCATGCGGCGGGACGGCAGGCTCGGGGCCGCGGAGTTCCAGATCCGTGTCACACCTCTCGACAGGGATGGAGAGACCTTCCTGGCGATGGTGCTCCTGGATGTGAGCGACCAGAAGCGCAAGGAGGTCTTCGAGCGCCTCTTCTTCCATGACCTCGTGAACACCATCCAGTGCCTGGAAGGCTGGAGCGGTCGCCTGGAGGCGGGCCTGCGGGACCCGGTCCGGGCCTCGACGGTGCTCGTGAACCTGATCCAGCGGCTGACCGGCCAGGTCAAGCAGCACCGGCTGCTCATGCAGGCGGAGCGGGGTGAGCTCCAGCTCAACTTCTGCCCGGTGGAGACCTGCGAGATCCTGGCCTCCCTGAAAGAGCAGTTCCAGCAGCACGAGCTCGCCCGTCAGCGGCGGCTGGAGGTCCTGTTCCCCGGGGAGGATGCCGTGCTCGTCACGGATCGGGAGCTCCTTCAGCGGGTGCTCGCCAACATGGTGCTCAATGCCCTCGAAGCCGCGCCCGAGGGCGCCTCCATCCGGGTCTGGTCCACGTCGGAGGAAGATCGGCCGGGCTTCCATGTCCACAATCCGGGGCACATTCCACCCGAGGTCGCCCTGCAGATCTTCCATCGATCGTTCAGCACCAAGGGGGGCTGCGGACGGGGTCTGGGCACGTACGGCATGAAACTTCTGGGCGAGGACCACCTGGGGGGCGTCCTGACCTTCCACTCCACGGAAGCGGAAGGCACGCGCTTCTCCATCGTGTTGCCCCGCAACCCGCCCGGGCAGGTGAAGGTGCGGAGGCGTGCGGAAGCCTGAACGAGGGCGTATGACGGTATCCTGGGGGCCTCAGCTCCCGGGGAGTCCTCCGTGTTCAACTTCACCTTCCACAACCCTGTGCGACTGCTCTTCGGCGCCGGCCAGATCACGGCCCTGGCGCGGGAGGTGCCCAAGGGGGCGAAGGTGCTCATGACCTACGGCGGCGGCAGCATCAAGGCCAACGGCGTGTACGACCAGGTGCACAAGGCGCTCATCGACTTCGAGGTGGTGGAGTTCGGCGGCATCGAGGTCAATCCCACCTTTGAGACCCTCATGCGGGCGGTCGAGGTGGTGAAGCGGGAGAACATCGACTTCCTGCTGGCCGTGGGCGGCGGCTCCGTGCTGGATGGCACCAAGTTCATCTCCGCTGCGGCGAAGTTCGAGGGCGATCCCTGGTCCCTGCTCACCCGGCGCATGCCCGTGAAGGAGGCCGTGCCCTTCGGAGCCGTGCTCACCCTGCCCGCCACGGGCTCCGAGATGAACAGCGGCGCCGTCATCAGCCGGCAGACCACCCAGGAGAAGCTGGCCTTCGGCAGTCCGCTGCTCTTTCCGAAGTTCTCCAT
>CAYZND010000108.1:0-10044 GCA_964479495.1 uncultured Mesoterricola sp. | reverse complement strand
CTATTCGTCGGCAGCGTCAGATGTGTATAAGAGACAGCCCCGGGAAGACGGCCCATCTCGAGGCCTCGGGCCCCATTCCGACCGACGTGCGGGTGCGCCTCTACCGCCTCGACGATGCGGACACCTTCCTCAAAAAGCTGCTGGCCAAGGGTGCGGATGAGCCGGCCTTCGAAGGGGGGCGCGGGGGGCGCGACCCTCTGGACACCCTGCGGGAAGCCTTCCTGTGGGGCGGCCGGCGCGCCTTCGTGACGGTCCACCGCACGGCCACGCGGGGCCTGCGGGATCTGGCCAAGCAGTCCGAGCGGCTCCAGCAGCCCTCCCTGGAGGGGACTTCGCCCAGGATGGGCGATGCCCTCCCCCTCGCCGGGCAGCCGGGCCTGTCCTTCGTCACGGAGCTCACGCCTAAGGTGACGGAGGAGATCACCGGGAAGAAAGAGGATCCCTCCGCGTCCGAGGAAGACAGCTATTCCGACGACGAGTCCGGAGCCACGGGGCACCTGAGCCGGGTGGAGCTGCCCGCCCAGAAGGCGGGGGTCTATCTCCTGGAGGTCCTGAAGGGGGACGAGGCCGCCTACGTGCCCTGGCTGGTGACGGACCTCGCCCTGCTGGCGGAGCAGGACGGCGGGAAGCTGCGGGTCCAGGCCGTAAGCGCGGCGGACGGCTCCGTGCGCACGAACCTCACCGGGCAGCTCTTCGAGGGCGGGAAGGCCAAAGCCCTGGACTTCGGCTCCGGCAGCGTGGCGGAGGCCCAGGCCAGTCCGGGCGTCCGTCGGGTGGTGCTGGCCAAGGAAGGGAGCAGCTACGCCCTGCTGGCCATCGAGGGTCAGGGCAGCGCGGCCGTCAAGCAGCGCATCTACGCCTTCACCGAGCGCCCCCTGTACCGGCCCGGACAGGAGGTGAACCTCAAGGCCATCCTTCGGGCCGTGGACGGCGGCGAGAACAAGGTCGTGAAGGGCGTCGCCGAGCTGCCTTTCACGGTGCTCGATCCCGAGGACACCAAGGTGGCCGAAGGCAAGGCCAAGCTGCTCAACGCGGAGACCGGCACCTACGGCACCACCATCCAGCTCCCGGGCGCCGGGCGCCTGGGGCTCTTCCGGGCCGTCTTCCAGGGACCGCAGGGCCCGGGGCAGGCGGAGTTCAAGGTGGAGCACTTCGTGAAGCCCGCCTTCTCCGTCACCGTGAGCACCGAGAAGCCCAAGACGGGCCTTGGCGACACGCTGTCCTTCGACATCAAGGCCACCTACTTCTACGGCGCGGCCGTGCGCAACGCCAAGGTGGACTGGTATCTCTACAAGGTCGCGCCCAAGCGGGGCGGCTACTACTACTGGGGCGATGAGGACGAGGGTCCTGCGCCGGAGCTGATGGAGAGCGGCCAGCTGGACCTGGACGAGGACGGGGAGGCAACCTCGGCGGACTTCAAGGCCACCGAAGAGGGCCTCTGGCGCATGGTCGTGAAGGTCACGGACGGCAGCGGCCAGCAGAACTCGGGCTCCTCCCAGGTGCGCGTCTCCCAGGGGGACATGGTGCTGCTGGTGGGCACGGACCGCAGCGTCGCCGCGCCCGGCAAGCCCTTCCAGGCCACCGCGCGCGCCCTGGACCTCGAGGGCAACGACCTGAAAGGGATCGCCATCACGCTGAAGGCCACGCGCATCATCGCGGAGAAGAAGAACACGTACTGGTGGACCAAGCCCACGGCCCTGAAACCCGGCGAGGTGCTGATGTCCGCTCCGGGACCCAAGGCCCAGCTGATCGTTCCCGAAGGCGGCCTCTTCCTGGTGGTGGCGGAAGCGCGCGACAGCAAGGGCCGCGCGGTGGTGGCCCAGCGGCTCGTCACCGTGGCGGCGGAGGGTACGCCTCTGCCCGCCGTGCGCGACCTGCGGGCCAGTGCCGACAAGCGGGAATACCAGCCCGGCGAGACGGCCCGGATCCTGGTCCAGCTGCCCAAGCCCAAGCTGACCCTGCACTGGGCCCTCGAGAACGAGCAGCTCGGCGCGCGCCAGTCCAAGCTGGTGCAGGGCACCACCACCGTCGTGGAGATCCCCGTGACGGCCGCCATGCAGCCCAACGTCTGGGCCGTGTTCGAGATCGTCGCGGAGGGGCAGCGGCAGCTGGCCGAGGTGCCCATCCGGGTGCCGAAGCTGGATCGCCGCCTCCAGGTGCGCGTGAGCACGGACCAGGAACGCTACCAGCCGGGCCAGACCATGAAGGTCGCCGTGGACGTGAAGGACAGCGATGGCAAGCCCATCGCCGCAGACCTCAGCGTGGGGGTGGTGGACGAAGCGATCTATGCCCTCTCCGCCGAGCTACACCCCGATCCCGTGCGCTTCTTCCATCCCACCCGGCGGCACGGCGTGATCCGTGTCGGCAGCACGGAGTGGAGCTTTTATGACATGCTGCGCCGTCAGCGGCCGGTGTGGAGCCTGAAGCGGACCCAGCGCGGCGAGTTCAAGAGCGACGACGCCGACAAGATCCGCCAGAACTTCAAGGACACGGCCCTGTGGGTGCCTTTCCTGGCCGCGGGCAGCGACGGCAAGGCCACCGCCGAGGTGGTGCTTCCCGACAACCTCACCGCCTGGAGGACCACGGCCACCGCCGTCACCGGCGACACGAAGGTGGGCGTGGGACGCGGCTCCAAGCCCGCCTCCAAGCCCCTCCAGGTGAGCCTCACGCTTCCCCGGACCCTGTCCGTGGGCGAGGAGGCCCGGGCCATCGCCCAGGTGCGGAACCTCTCCGGCAAGCCCCTTGCGGGCAAGGTGCGCCTCGAAGTCGCCAACGGGAAGCTGAGGGGGACGCCCGAGGCCACCTTCAACCTGGTGGACCAGGGCGAGCACCGCCTGGCCATTCCCCTGCTGGCGGGCCAGACGGGTGCCCTCACCGTGACGGCCTTCGTGGAAGGGGGCGGCCTCAAGGACGCCGAGCGGCGCAGCGTCACCGTGCTGGACCAGCTCGTGCCGGTCTCGGTGAGCGGCTACATCTTCCCCCAGGGCGGTCCGAAGACCGTGGACATCCCGGTGCCCCCCAAGGCCCAGGGCGAAGCGGCCCTGGTGCTGACCCCCGTGGGGAGCCTGGAGAACCTGGCGGCGCCCTCGCTGCCCTACCTGATCAACTACCCCTACGGCTGCGTGGAGCAGACCCTCTCCAGCTTCGTGCCGAACGTCGTGGTGGCCGACCTGGTGAAGCAGGGGCTCATGCCGCCCATCGACTGGAAGCAGCTCACGAACCTGGATCGGAACATCCGCGACGGTGTCTTCCGGGTCTACGGCTACCAGCAGGGCAATGGCGGCTGGGGCTGGTACTCCCCCAAGGACTTCGGGCAGGATGCCAACCCGCATACCACCGGCTTCGCCATCCAGAGCTTCGCGCTCATGCAGCGCATGGGCTACGAGGTGGACGAGAACGTCTACCGCCGTGGGCGCCAGGCAGCCGTGAACCTCTTCCAGCAGACCGCCCGGCAGGCGGACGAGCGCGGTCCCGAGGGCAAGGCGGAGCAGGGCAAGGCGCCGGATCCCTTCGGCGATGCCGCCTTCCTGCTGCAGGCCTTGGCCCTCACCGGCGAGCCCATCGCCGGGATCGTGGACAGCACCGCGGACAAGGTGCTGCAGGGCAAGTGGCCCGGTGGGCACGTGCTGGCCATGACCACTCTCGCCGCCGCCCGGACGAAACATCCGAAGGCCCAGGCCCTGGTCGTCAAGCTCGAGCAGGCCGCCGTAATCAAGGGCGGACTCGCCCGCTGGGAAGGCTCCCTGGGGGACTGGCATGGCTACTGTTCCGGGGATATCGTGCCCACGGTGATGGCCCTGAAGGCCCTCACTCTCACCAAGCCCCAGTCGGCGCTGATCGCCCAGGGCGAAGCCTTCCTCGCGGCCCAGTTCCAGGGCTACGGCTGGTACTCCACCTGGACCACGGAGCAGGTGGTGGAGCTGCTGCCGCACCTGGCCAAGATCCGGAAGCTCAACTGGAGCGCACCCTCCCTGCAGGCCTCCATCATCGGCGGCCCCGCCTGGGACTTCTCCAAGAAGGAGGACAAGACGATCCGCCGCTGGGGCAGCCGCGAGCCTCGTCCGGGCTACTTCCCCATGGCCGAGCCCAAGCCTGTCAAGGTCACGGCTTCGGGACAGGGGGTGCTGGTCTGGACGTACACCTATCAGGTGCCCGGCAGCGCCGCGGGGGTGGTGAAGGCGGAGAGCAGCGCAGCCCTCCAGATGGACCTCAGCCGCAGCCTCTGGCGGCTGAAGACGCCCCAGCAGACCGGAGACCCGCGCAAGGGCTGGATCCGCGAGAAGTGGACCGGATCCATGGCGGTGGGGGACGAGGCCTGGATGGAGCTGGAGGTGGAGACCAACCAGTCCGCGGACTACGCGATCCTCGAGGTGCCCATTCCGGCCGGGCTCAACCCCACCGTGAAGCTCGAGGGCTTCGTGCTGGAAGGCCGCCCCTTCGCCGAGGACGATGCCACGGACGAGTGGATCCGCAAGCCACGGATCGAGGTGCATCCCGACAAGGTGGTGTGCTTCTTCCAGCGGCTCTACCCCTGGGACAACCCCCGGGTGCGGATCCTGCTGCGGGCGGGCATGGCCGGCCAGTACCGGATCCGTCCCGCCAAGCTCAGCCTGATGTCCAACGAGAGCCAGTGGACCACCTGCGATGGGCTGGACCTGGCCGTGAAGGAAGGAGGCCAGAAATGAGGACCCTGATCCTGTCCCTCCTGCTGGCGGGTCTGCCCGGCTGGACCCAGGCGAAGGCACCCGCCAAGCCCCTTCCGCCCATCTACACCCCCGACCTCGCCAAGTGGCGCCTGGAGCTGACTCCGGACCTGGGCGGCTGGGTCACGGATGGAAAGCTGGACCTGCGCATCAAGCTGGTGGATCCCAAGGACCCCGATCCCCCCAAGGACGAGGAGCCGATCCGCTACGACGCCTACGAAGGTGACTACGAAGGCGAGGGGGAGTATGTGGAGCCGCCGGAGAAGACACCGGAGGAAATCCGGGCCGAGCGGCTCTGGGAGGAAGAGAACGCCAAGCGGACCGCCTGGCGGGACCGCCGCCTCCTCGTCTGGTTCAACGGCGCCCCCACGACGCTGTACGTGCGCGTGGGGCAGACGACGTACTGGTCGGTCTCCTCGATCAGCGGAGAGAACCGGCTGGAACTCCTCGAGCCGGATTCCGGCAAGCGGATCGTGCGCTCCTGGTGGGCCTCCGCAGCCCGCACGCGGCTGGTGGTCATGCAGATCAAATCCAGTGAGGACGAATGGGGCAACGGCAACCTGGAGATCCTGGAGCCCAACGGGGACCTGGCCGCCCGTGGCCGCCGCACCAACTCCGGCGGCACCCTCACCTGGTCGAACGAGTACCTCCACCCGACCCCGGCTCCGGGGACATACACCCTTCGGTGGACCGGAGGCTACCGCGGTGGCAAGCCCTTCCGCGTGGTGGTGGAGGCGGTGCTGGACGGGGGCACCGACTCCGAGCGGCGGTGGCGCTTCGAGCGCCTCATGCTGCCCGGCGGCGGCCCGGCCACCCTCGGCACCCTCGACGTGGAGAACTGAGACAGGAATCCCCCTATGCTGGGAAGCGGGCGCCTGGCCCCCGCGCTGGAGTCACCATGTGGAATAGCTGCATCCTCGCCCTCTGCCTGATCCTGGGTGTGCCGGGGTTCGCGCAGGAGACCGCGCCGCCGCCCCAGCTCCTGTCCGGCGAGGGACTGGCCATCGGGGAGGCGGATCGGACCGTCCGCCTCTATGGGGAGACCTCCCAAGAGACGCCCATGGGCAGCCTGGCCAAGCTGGTGTGGCTCCGCCTGGAGGGGGAGGACTGGTCCGCCCTGGATCCCAGCTTCAAGTGCACCGGGAAGATGGGGCCCTATCATTGCTGGCTCGCCGCCGGACACGGCAAAGTGAACCTCGCCAAGGCCACCCAGGAGAGCTGCAACCTGGCCTATCTGGCCTGGACCATGGAGTCCGCGGACCGCTGGAAGCGCCACTACGGCGAGGGCGCGGCGCGGACCCGGCTCGAGGAGGTGTTCCGGCCCTTCCTCGGGAACCGCCTGCCTCCCGGGGACAAGCTTCCCGAGATGACCCCGGAGTGGGTGGGGGAGGGCGATCTGCTGCGCACGAGCCCCGAGGCCATGCTGGAGTGGCTCATGGATCCCAGCCAGGAGTCCATGCGGGAGCGGGCCAAGCGCGTACTGCTGGGCTTCTTCACGGTGGAGTTCAAGACGGACCCATGGTGGATGAAGACCGGGACCGCCGCCGTGCTTTCGGATCCCGCCGCCACCTCCGCCTGGGTGGTCGGGAGCAACGGACGCACCATCGCCGTGCTCCGTCTTCCCCGGGGCCGGGGCAAGGCGGAAGGGCTCGAGCGCTTCCAGACCCTGATGGGGCTGCCCCGGAAGAAGTGAGCATGGTTTCCAAGGAACGCTGCTGGAGCGTCTACCTCCTGCGCTGCGCCGATGGCACGCTCTACTGCGGCATCGCGGTGGATGTGGCGGCCCGCCTCGAGGCCCACCGGCAGGGGCGCGGCGCTCGCTACACGAAGGGCCGGGGGCCCCTGGAGCTGGCGTACGTCGAACCCTGCGGGGATAAATCCGCCGCGCTCCGCCGGGAACTGGCCATCAAGCGCATGGACCGGTCCGCCAAGCTGGCCTTGACGGGCTCGAGCTTCGCGCGCGGCTGAGACAGGCGGCCCGAATCCCTACTCAACGCCGCATAGTCCTTGCCTGGACTGGGTCCGGGCCGCATCATGGGGCCGAACCTCCATTTCCATGCCCATGGGATCCTTCGAACAGGCATCCACATTCCGGCGGGGCTGGCCCTCCCGCCTTCAGGCGCTGTGCCTGCTGCGACACCTGGCGATGGCCTGGGGGCTGCTCGCGCTGGCGTGGACCCTCGCCTGTGCGACCTCTTCCGCGCGTCTGGCACCCCTGGGGCTGACGCCCCAGGAGGAAAGCTGGCTGGCGGCCCACCCCGTCATCACCTACACCCACGATCCGACCTATCCGCCCTTCGACTTCCAGGATGCGAGGGGGCAGCACGCCGGCTTTTCCGCGGATGTCCTCAGGCTCGTGGGGCAGCGGCTGGGACGGACCTTCGTCAAGATCCCGTCGAACACCTGGGAGGGGGTCCTCGCGAACCTCCGGGAAGGCAAGGTGGACTTCGTGCCGGGCATCGTGCGGACCCCGGAGCGCGAGACCTATGCCGTCTTCACGAGCCCGTACTTCACCGTCAAGACCGTGTTCATCGGCCGGGTCGGGCAGGAGGACGTGCGCGGGCGTGACTCCCTCAAGGGCAAGCGGGTCTTTGTCACCAAGGGGTTCGCGGTGGAGGGGTACCTGCGTGACAACTATGACGGCATCCTGCTGGACCAGGTCGATAACGACCGTGCGGGGCTCCTCCGGCTGGCCCTGGGGGAGGCCGAGTATGCGGTCATGGACCTGCCGATCCTCACGTACACGATCCGGCAGGAAGGCCTGACGAACCTGAGGGTGGCCGGATCCACGGGCTACGAGTACCCCCTCAGCTTCGCCGCCTCCAAGCGGTCCCCGGAGCTGGCGGGCATCCTCGACAAGGCCATCCGCGCCATCGGCTCCGCCGAGCGGGAGACCCTCATCCGGAAGTGGATCTCCCTGGAAGGTCCGCGCTTCTACGCCTACAAGGAGTTCTGGGTCGCGCTGGTCTCGGCCGCCTGCATCCTGGCTCTGCTCTTCGTCAACAACCGGCTGCTCCGGCGGACCGTGGACCGGCGCACGGCGGCGCTGAAGGCGAGCGAGGAGAAGTACCGCCAGATCTTCGAGAACGCCGTCGAGGGGATCTATCAGTCCCTGCCCGACGGGAAGCTCCTCAATGCCAATCAGGCCTTCGCCCGGATCCTGGGCTATGGGGAGCCGGAGCAGCTCCTGGACCGGATGAATGCCTATGAGATGTACGTGGATCCGGCCGTGCGGGATGCCTGGAAGACGATCCTGGAACGGGAGGGCTTCGTGCGGGGATTCGAGTTCGAGGCCCGGCGGAAGGACGGGGCCATCGTGCGCTTCTCCGACACCAGCCACGCGGTCCGGAACGAGCGGGGGCAGCTGCTCTACTACCAGGGGGTGCTGGAGGACATCACGGAACGGCGGCGCTCGGAGGACCTGCGCCTGGCCAAGGAGGCTGCGGAGGCGGCCAGCCAGGCCAAGAGCGAGTTCCTGGCCAACATGAGCCACGAGATCCGCACCCCCCTGAACTCGATCCTGGGGTTCTCGGACCTGCTGGAGAGCGAACCCATGGAGTCCCAGGCCCGGCACTACGTGGCCTGCATCCGCTCGGCGGGCCGGGCACTGCAGGGTCTCGTCAACGACGTGCTGGATCTCTCCAAGCTGGAAGCGGGCCACCTCGAGCTGAACCCCGCGCCCCTCAGCCTGCGCTCGCTGATGGAGGAGGTGGGGGCCATCTTCGAGCAGCGGTGCCGCGAAAAGAAGCTCGAATGGCGGGTGGAGGTGGCCCCCGACTGCCCCCAGGTCGTGATCCTGGACCTGGTGCGGCTCAGGCAGGTGCTCATCAACCTGGTGGGAAACGCCGTGAAGTTCACCCAGGAAGGCTTCGTGCGCGTGGCGATCCGGATGCTGCCCCTCCGCGAGGGCACCGAGTTCCCGGACCTGGAGATCCTGGTGCAGGACACGGGCATCGGCATCCCCCGCAAGCAGATGGACCTGGTCTTCGAGGCCTACCGGCAGGTGAGGGGCACGAACCAGGCGCAGTTCGGGGGGACGGGGCTCGGGCTGAACATCGCTCAGCGTCTGGTGCAGCTCATGGGCGGGGATCTCGCGGTGGAGAGCGAGCCGGGCAAGGGGAGCACCTTCACCCTGCGACTGCACGGCGTGGAGGTGGCGGCCGCCCAGGCCGCAGGCTCGGAGGTCCAGCTCACTTCCGCGTCCGAGCTCGTCTTCGAGCCTGCCTCCATCCTCATCGTGGACGATGCCGTGGCCAACCGGGATCTCCTGAAGGGCTACTTCCGGAACCTGCCGTTCACCGTGTCCGAAGCCGGGAATGGCCGGGAAGCCCTGGAGCAGGTGGCGGTCCACCACCCGGATCTCGTCATCATGGACCTGCGGATGCCCGTGATGGACGGCTACGAGGCCACCCGCATCCTCAAGTCCGAGGACCGCACCCGCAGCATCCCGATCCTGGTGCTCACGGCGTCCTCCATGGCCTCCCGCCGGGAGATCGAAGACCAGCTCAAGGCGGACGCCTACCTCCGGAAACCCGTGCCCTTCGGCGTCCTGATCCGCGAGATGGCCCGCTTCCTGCCGCATCGACTCCCGGAGCACGCTCCGAGGGAGCCTGAAGGCTTCAGCGACGCTCGGGGTGATCTGTCGCGGGCCGCGGAAGCGCTGCCGCTGCTGGAAGGGGAACTCATGGAGACCTGGGTCTCCCTCCGGAGTTCCTTCGTCTTCGACGAGATCGACGCCTTCGGCAAGCGCGTGCGGGACGTGGGCGAGAGCTTCGGGCTGAAACCCCTGGTGGCCTGGGGCCAGGAGCTCAAGGACCAGGCTTCCCGCTTCGACATGGCCAGCCTGCCCGGGACCCTGGCGAAGTTCCCGGAGCTGGTGGACCTCCTGCGCGCCGGCTCCTCGTCTCCTCCGGAGTGATCCATGACAGACCCTCGGGAATCCCAGCCGTTTTTGCCAGCGCGCATCCTGATCGTGGATGACGTCCCCGCGAACATCCAGCTGATCGCCAACATGCTGTCCAAGGAGGCCTTCCAGATCTCCGCCGCCCTGAGCGGCCCCCAGGCGCTGGGGATGGTGGACCGGGTCCTGCCGGATCTCGTGCTGCTCGACGTCACCATGCCGATCATGGACGGCTACGAGACCTGCCGGGAACTGAAAGCCCATCCGACCACCGCGGACGTCCCCGTGATCTTCCTGACGGGAAGGGCCTCCGAGGAGGATGTGCTCAAAGGGTTCGAAGCCGGCGGCGTGGACTATGTGAGCAAGCCCTTCAGCCATCCGGAGCTGATGGCCCGCGTCCGCACGCACCTCCACCTGCGCTGGCTCATGGAGGTGGAGCGC
>CAYZND010000107.1:0-10143 GCA_964479495.1 uncultured Mesoterricola sp. | reverse complement strand
TTGCCCCGCCAGGAATGACAACGTCGCCTCAGCGGTATGGGCCAGGGCGCGCACATGGTTGGGGTGATCGAGCACCTGCCGCAGCCCGCTGTCCACCAGCAGGAGGGCCACCGTCTTCCTCCGGAGGCGCAAGGGCAGGATTCGGATATCGGCCGCCTCGAACCGGCTCAGGGAGCCCAGGAGCGCCAGGTAGGCAGGACCGGGCGCCTCCAGCAGCACCACGCGTCCCTGGATCAGTTCATCCAGCTCAAGGGGGGGCACGACCGGCGTACCGGCCTTCGGGATGTCGCTCTCGAAGCCGCGGCTTGCAAAGAGGCTTGCAATGCCCTGCTTGATCACGAACAGCGCGCTGCGTTCCACGAAGGGCTGCAGGCCTTCCAGCAGACGCTTCAACACCTCGCCCTGGCTGCTGGACGACTCGATCAAGGTCAGGGCGGTGCCCAGGTCGTTGTCGGTATCGGAGACGACATCCGGGAAAGGGTCTTCCGCAGAGTCTGGAAGCGCGGGCGGAGCGAGCAGGTCCTCGATCTTCTGGAGCAGGACATCATCGGGGCTGAGGCGCCCCATCCCTTCCTCCCAGGTCATCATGACCTGTTCGAGCAGCACCTGATGCCGATCGTTGATCCACTTGTGGATCATCTGCTTGAGGGGTTCTCTCAGGGTCTCATCCATCGCGCTGTCCAGAGGGTTGCCACTCGAGGGTACTCCAATTCGAACTCGGTGAGGCGGCGATCTGGCAATTCTGTGGCCGGGACGATAGGATGCATGCAGGTCTTAGGAGCCCCGAGGCATGGCTGATCTGTCGATCCAGGTCCGTGACATGGATGGTGTCGCGGTGATGCTGCCCGAGGGATTCGTGAATGCCCACACGGTGCGCCAGTTCGAGGAAGCCCTCGAGGGGCTGATCCAGTCCGGGCGGTACACGATCCTCCTGGACTGCCAGGACTTGAACTACATCAGCTCCGCGGGACTCGGCGCCATCATGGGCCTGATCGAACCCATCCGGGACAAGGGAGGAGACATCCTCCTCTGCAGCCTGCAGAAGAACGTCTATGCCATCTTCGACACGCTTGGCTTCACGCAGCTCTACCAGGTCTTCGGCACGCGTGATGAAGCACTCCTGGCCCTTTCGAGGAAAGCTCAGTGAAGCCTGCCGCGGAACCTGAGACCTTCCGGCTGACCATCCCCAGCCAGACCCGCTACCTGAACCTGGTGACGGGGCTGGCCAAGCGCGCCTCCATGGTGGCCGGCCTGGATGATGCGACGGCCTCCAAGGTCTCCATCGCCGTGGATGAAGCCGTCACCAACGTGATCCTCCACGCCTATCAAGGGAGTTCGGACCACTGGGTGGACATCGAGCTGCGCTTCCAGGCCAAGGCGCTGGAGATCCGCATTTGGCACAACGGGGCGGGGCTGCGCGAGAACGAGATTGCCCTCCCGGATCCGGGAGAGTACGTGCGCCATCCCCGGAAGGGAGGGCTGGGACTCCTGCTGATGAGCCGGTTCATGGATGAGGTGCACTTCAAGGAGTCGCCCGAGCGGAGTGAGTGCTGCATGATCAAGCGCGTGACCTGACGCGCACGGACTTCATGCCTCAGCCCCTCTCAGACTCCCCGTTCGATCGCCTGAGGGAGCTTGCGCTCAGCGTCCCGGAAGGGGTGCAGGAGCTGCTGCCCATTGTCGACTTCCTGGAGGCCTTCCCCCAGCAGGTCACGGAGGAGGCCCTGATCCACCTGGTGGGCGTGACGGCCCTGGGCATCGCCAGGACCTCCCAGGGGGGGCTTTGGGATGGTTCCCGGTGGCTCTTCCTGAGGGGAAACGCGCATCCCTTCCCAACCCATCCGGGCTCCCAGTGGCTCAGCCTGCCTTGGATGTATGGAGACCGCACCTATGGGCACTTGGTGATCCAGGCGACCGAGGTCCCCAACGCGCTGCGTCTCCTGCTCTCCATCTCCGCGCCACTGCTCGCGTGGCGTCGCCTCGAGGCCCTGCGGAGCGATCAGAACCGCACCCTCGCCCTGCAGTTCTCGCGCCTGAACATCCTCTTCGAGCTCACCCGCAACCTCGGGGAGACCGAGCAGAAGGAGGACATCGTTGCTCTGGCGGCGCGCATGATCATGGCCGAGTTCTTCATCGCCCGCCTGCTGGTGGTGGGCAATGCCGGCGATGTCCTGTTCAGCCGGGGCCTTGGCGCGGTCCCCACGATCCTCGAGGGAGAGGCCCTGCACGAGATCGCCACGGTGCATGGGCTGGTGCATGCCCTCGAGCTGCGGGACCAGGACCATGGACACGGGTTCGCATATGCCTGCGAACCTGCAGGGGGGACTCTCACCGAGGACGACGAAGTCTTCCTGAGAACCCTGGCTGCCATGACGGCGGCCCGGATTTCCGGCATCGAACTCCGCGAGGCCAAGGTGCAGGCCCAGCGGATCGAGAAGGACCTCGAGCTCGCCCGCAACATCCAGCGGCGCATCCTCCCCAAGCGCTTGCCGGAGCCGCCGGGCTGGACCTGCACCGCCGCCAACCTGCCCTACGAGATGGTGGGCGGAGACCTCTACGACCTGTGGCTGGCCGCGGAAGGCGATGGACCGGATCGCCTTCATCTCGCCGTGGCGGACATCTCCGGCAAGGGATTGCCGGCCTCGCTGATGATGACCCAGCTCTCCGCCTTCCTGCGTGCCCTGGCGGACCGGCGGGTGGAGGATTGGGGGCGGCTGGCCGAGCGACTGAACCGGCGCATGAACGAAATCCGCGAGCGGAACCGCTACGCGACCCTCTTCCTGGGCAGTATCAATCCGGCCGATGGGAGCATGCGCTACGTGAACGCCGGGCACAACCCACCGCTGCTCATCCCCGCCCGAGGCCAGGCGATCCATCGGCTGGAGCCCACGGGTCCCATGGTGGGCCTGCTGCCCGGTGCGGCCTTTTCAGAAGGCCGGGCCACCATGGCACCTGGCGATGTGCTCGTGGTCTTCACGGATGGCGTGATCGACGCGGAGGATGTCCACGGGAACGAGCTGGGCGAGGAGCCTCTGGTGGAGCTCGTGCGAGGCTGCGATCCGGACGCGGGGGCGGAGGACATCTTCGAGCAGCTCCTGGTGAGGACGCTTCAGCACATGCAGGGAACCGGCTTCAAAGACGACGTCACGCTGCTGGTGATCAAGCGCATGCAGAGGTGATCCCGCGTCCGCGGCGCAGGCCTTATCCTGGTATGTGGAGGTTTCATCCATGAACGGCGTCAAGTCCTTCATCCTCATCGTGGCCATGACGGCTGTCCTGGTGTTTCTCGGCAGCTACCTGTACGGCCAGGCGGGCGTGGTGATCGCCCTGGGCATAGGCCTCGTCATGAACGGCGTCAGCTACTTCTTCTCCGATTCCATCGTCCTGGCGAGCTACGGAGCCCAGGTCATCACCCCCGCGGACGCTCCCGAACTCCATGCCATCGTGGCGAACCTGGCCGAGCGTGCCGGCCTCCCCATGCCGCGGGTGGCGATCATCCCCGACGAGACCCCCAATGCCTTTGCCACGGGCCGCAATCCCGACCACGCCATCGTGGCCGTCACCGCGGGCATCATGCGGACCCTGTCCCGCCAGGAGCTGGAAGGCGTGCTCGCCCATGAGCTGGGCCACGTGAAGAACCGGGACATCCTTGTGGGCAGCCTGGCCGCCGTCCTCGCCCAGGCCATCATGTTCCTCTCCCAGATGGCCCGGTGGTTCACGCCCCGCGACGACGAAGGACGCTCCAATCCCCTCGCCGCACTGGTGGTCATGATCGTGGGCCCCGTCGCGGCGATGCTCCTGCAGATGGCCATCAGCCGCTCCCGGGAATACATGGCTGACGAGTACGCCGCCCACCTGACGGGCCGTCCGGACATGCTGGCTTCCGCCCTGGCCCGGATCTCGGGCTACAACGACGAGGTCCCCATGCGCAACGCGGAGCCCGCCACGGCCCACATGATGATCGTCAATCCCCTCCACGGCGGAGGGCTGCTCTCCCTCTTCAGCACCCATCCTCCCATCGCCAAGCGCATCGAGCGGCTGAACGCCATGCCGATCGAGGCCCGATGATCACCGATTAAGTCCCGCCGGGGGTCAGGACGATAGAGAGGGCATCCGGAAGGGAGCATCCCGGTTGAGTCTTCCCGCACGCATCGGCAAGTTCGAGATCCTCAGGCGCATCGGCAAGGGAGCCATGGGGGAGGTCTTCCTGGCCCGGGACACGATCCTGGGTCGGGAAGTCGCCATCAAGACGATCCTGGCTAGCTCCTCCTTCGGCGAGGAGGCGAAAGCCCGGTTCCAGCGGGAGGCCAAGTCCACGGCTGTCCTGAACCACCCGAACATCGTGACGGTGTACGAGTTCGGCGAGGACGAGGGGCTCCACTTCCTGGCCATGGAGTTCCTGGAGGGGGAAGACCTGGAATCCCTGATCCAGAAGCGCACCCTTGACCGGAAGGAGTTCCTGGAGGTCCTGGCCCAGGCGTGCGAGGGTCTCGCCTACGCCCACGAGCGCGGCGTCATCCACCGTGATGTCAAGCCCGCCAACATCCTCGTGATCCGCCGGGGAAAACGGCTGACGGCCAAGCTCATGGACTTCGGGGTGGCCCTGGTGAGCCAGTCCAACCTCACGGAGCAGGGCACCTGGATGGGTACGGCCAACTACATGGCCCCGGAATACCTGGATACGGGCAAGGCCAGCCCCAGCTCGGACATCTTTGCGGTGGGCGTGATGCTCTACGAGGTGGTGTCTGGGGGGCGCAAGCCTTTCACCGGCGAGACCACGACCATGGTGCTCAACGCCATCCTGCGGCAACCGCCCCAACCCTTCAGGCCGGAGGAGATCCAGGACGTGGGCCCCCATCTCCTGAAGGTGATCCGGACCGCCCTGGCCAAGAATCCGGAGGATCGCTACCCCTCCGCGGAGAGCCTCGCGAACGCCATCCGGGAGGCTGCCGGTGAAGCGGCCAAGCATCCCCCGGTCTCCACGGAATCCACCCCTGCCACCCCCAGGAAGGAACCCGGTGAAAAGCCCTTGATCGTGGGCAAGGGCGGAAGAGCCACGTGTCTCAGCCTCCGCGTGGCCTTGCGCCAGGCAGCACCTGGAGGCCGTATTACCGTGCTGCCCGGGGTGTACCGGGAGTCCCTCGTGGTGGACAAGGCGGTCACCATCGTGGGTGAGGGCAATCCACTGGAGATCATCCTGGAGTCCGTCCACGGTCCCTGTTTGACCCTCAAGAGCCCGATGGCCCAGCTCCAGGGCCTCACCCTGCGCCGAGCTCCCGCCGAGAATGGCGATGAAGCGCCGCTGGTACTGGTGCAGTCCGGCCAGACCACCCTCGAGGACTGCGAGCTGACCACGGAATCCCACGACGGCTTGAGGGTGGAAGGCCACGGCTCCCAGCTCTGCCTCAAACGCTGCCATGTGGATGGCCGACCGGGCATGGCCGTGGACGTGGGGGCAGGCACTTCTGCGTCCCTCTCCCATTGCCTCATCGAAGGGCACCGGAGGGTGGCCGTCCGCGTCGGCCAGAGCGGCTCCGCGCAGCTGGTTCACACCGTGCTCAAGGAAGGCGAAGGGACCGGCATCCGCGTCCTGAGGGGGGGCCAGGCCCAGCTGGAGGACTGTGAGCTGGTGGATTGCCAGGCTGGAAGCGTCGAGGTCGAGACGGAAGGCCGGGTCCAGCTCCGGCGCTGCCGATTGGATTCCAGCCGCTACGCGGGAGTCCTGGCCTGCGAGAAGGGTCAGGCCAACCTGGAAGACTGTGACATCGCTGGACATGCCGTCTCGGGCCTGCACACCGCGGACGGCGCCCTGGTCTCCGTGCGTCAGAGCCATGTCCACCGGAACGGGGGCTTCGGTGTCTCCATCATGAACCAGGGCTTGTGCACCCTCGAAGGCTGCGAGATCGACGATAACGTCCAGCCCGGAGTGTTCGTCCACGAGGGGGGCACCGTGCAGATCAAGAACACCAAGCTGCACGATGGGCAGTCCGTGGGGGTCGTTTGCGCCGCCAAGGGGCGCGGTGTGCTCGAAGGCTGCGAGATCTTCGGCAATGCCCAGAGCGGCGCCAAGGTCGAGCGGGGCGGAAGCCTCCTCCTGGTGCGCTGCGTGCTCCGGGATGGCAGGGACACGGGCATGCTGCTGTTTGAGGATGCGGAGCTGACCCTGGAGGAGTGCGTGGTCCATCGCAACGCCCGTGGGGGGATCCTCCTGTCGAAGGACGCCTCGGACCCGATTCTCCGGGGCGGCAACCAGATCGAGGATGATCTCCTGCGCACCAATCCCCAGGGCGGCCTCACCAAGCTCGCGCCCGTGAAGCGCCGCTGATCAATCGCTGGGAAGACCGAAACCCAGCAGCTCATCCAGGGCCGCGAGCCAGCGCTCCGCGTCGTCCTGACACAGCAGGATGCGGGTGCCTTCGGTTTGACGGAGCATCAGCATGGGATCCAGGTCTTCGCAGAGGATCACGGCCGGGACCTTCCGGATGGGCGCCAGCCGCTTCTCCAGGGCCAGCACGGCCGCCAGGGGCTCCTGGCCCTCGGCCAGGGCCATCGAGACGTCCGCGATCACCAGCTTGGGCAGGAAGACGCCATGGCTCGAAAGCTCACGTTCCGCCGTCTCGGGATCGGGAACCTCCTCCACACGATGGTAGCCGCCCCGCCAGAGCCATTCCCGGCACCGTGCAAGGAGGGTCGAATCGCCCCCGATCAGCATCAAGGAAGCGGCTTTGCGCCTCAGCAGGTGCAGCGGATCCGAGGCGATGGCCAGCGCTCCGGGCTCCCGTCCAGGGACGGCCTCCCCTTCGGCCGCCTGCGCGGCCCGCGAGTGAGAGCCCGTGTCGGGCTTGACCCCACCGGGGAGTTCCGAAACCACGCTGCCGCCGCGCGCCTGCAGCACCTTTTCCCGGAATGTCAGGCTCTCCGACAGGATCCGGGCCGCATCCGCCGGCAGTTCCCCGAAGTCGAAGCCCAGGAGGACCTCCGTCCCCCGCTCGCTGGCGTGGGTCACGTGACCGGACACCTCCAGGAGGGGTGCGCGGGGCAGATCCTGGATGCGGATGCGGGGGAAGCTGGAGCCGCGCGTAAAGAGGGCCGTGCTGGCAGGGATCCGGACGCCGTCATCCAGCTTCAGAACCCGGTCCACCCGCAGGCAGACTCCTCCGAGGCCGACATTCACCAGAGGTCCGGCAACACCCAGGCCCGGGATGCCTCCATCCGAGGCGATCACGTAGGCGCTCTCCCGGGGCCTGAAAGGGAACCTGCGATGACGCCTGCGGTCGGCGTAGAACAGATGTTCGGGCTGGACGAACCGGTACTGAAGGTAGGCGTCCCGCCCCACGTAGGCCATGAGCGCCTCGTAGCGCTGCTCCTCCACGGCGAACACGGCACGGAAGATGGCTCCGCTCATCAGCTCGTGAGGGAGTGGCCGCATGAGCTTGAGCACCACCTGCCGGGTATCCGGTTCGATCTTCTGGAGCACCGAGGCGTAGGGCAGCGTGCTGGTGCCCTCCACCTTGATGGAGAACTCCATTCCGGAGCCAAGCAGCGCCTGCAGGGCATCCGCAAGGACCTGGGGATCCTCGATGGGCTCTTCCCTTCCTCCAGGCTTGCCGCTCTTCGGCCAATTCATCGTGCGAGGCACCTCCATCCGCTACCCATGGCATCGGATGGACCCCTATCCAGGTTGAATCCCAGGCGGATCAGGGTCCGGGATCAGACGTTGAAGAGGAAGATCATGACGTCGCCGTCCTTCACGACGTAGTTCTTCCCTTCCATGCGCATCTTTCCCGTCTCCTTGGCCTTGTGTTCGCCATGGCAGGCGACGTAGTCCTCGTAGGGGATGACCTGGGCCCGGATGAAACCCCGCTCGAAGTCGGAGTGGATGACCCCAGCCGCCTGGGGGGCGGTGGCGCCGATGGGAATGGTCCAGGCCCGCACTTCCTTCGGGCCGGCCGTGAAGTACGTCTGAAGGTTGAGGAGCTTGAAGGCGGCCCGGATGAACCGGTTGAGGCCTGGCTCCGTGAGGCCGGCCTCCTCCAGGAACATGGGCTGGTCCTCGGGCGGGAGCTGGACGATGTCGGCCTCCAGCTTGGCGCAGATGGGGATCACGGCCCAGCCCCGCTCGGTGGCAAGGGCTTCCAGGGCAGCGTAGTGGGCATTGGCCGAGGGATTGGGGATGTCCTTCTCGTCGATGTTGCCCACCAGCAGCACGGGCATGAGGGTCAGGAGGCAGTAGCTCTTGATGGCGTGGAGTTCTTCGTGGCTGAGGCTCACGGTGGCGGCCCAGCGGCCCTCGTTCAGGGAGGCATGGACCTTCTCCAGGATCGTCACCAGGTACTGGGACTCCTTGTTGCCGCTCTTGGCGGTCTTCTGGTGCTTGTCCAGGGACTTCTCGACGATCTCGAGGTCCTTGATGATCAGCTCCATGTCCACGATGTCCACGTCCCGGCGGGCGTTCAGGTCGCCCTCGACATGGGGCATATCCGGGTTCTCGAAGCAGCGCACCACCTGGACGATGGCGTCCATGTCACGGATGTCCTGGAGGAACGAGTTGCCGAGCCCCTCGCCCTTGCTGGAGCCGCGCACGAGCCCTGGGATGTCCACGAACTCCTGGGTGGCGTGCATGATGCGGGCGGGGTTCACGATCTCCGCCAGCTTCTGGAGGCGGGCATCCGGCACGTCGACGACCCCGGTGGCCGCACTGGTCGTGCAGAACAGGAAATTCCCCGAAGCGGCGTCCCCCTTCGTCATCGCGTTGAAAAGGACCGACTTGCCTACGCCAGGCAGACCCACGATGCCGCACTTGACCGCCATTGCACCCTCCAAGCCAATGTTCCAGTGTCCCAGAGGTCAGACCGAAATCAAGGTTCCGTTATGACGGTCACGGCATACCGGAAGTACCGCCGACCTCCGGGAGGAACGATGAACACACCAGGCTTCTCGGAGAACTCTCCATCGAAGTCCATGGGACTGGGCAACCCGCGCCAGGGCTCGATGCAGACGAAGTCCGCGCCGGGCTTGGTCCAGATGCCGAGGTGCTCGAACCCATCCCAGGTGAACTCCAGCACGGGCGCACCCGGAGCGTCGTAGCGGACCTTCTTGCTGCGAAGCTGGTCGAAGATCAGCACGTCTTCCCGGAACAGCTCATCCCGCAGCCTGAGCGCACGATCCTGGATCGGGCAGGGATAGGGATGCGGATCCAGCAGTCCGTCCACCTGGCGCCGGATCGGAGCCTCTTCGGACACCTCGAACTTGATGCGGTGGTCCTCCTTGGGCACTCCGGGCAGGAGCGGCCAGCGGAAGGCGGGATGGGCCCCGAGGCTGGCGGGCATGGGCTCGCTGCCGGGGTTGATGAGCTCATAGACCACACGGAAGGTCAGTCCATCCACAGCCAGGTTGATGCGCAGCTCGAAGGGGAACGGGTACATGGCCCGCGTGGTCTCGTCGTCCTTCAATACCAGGGTGCAGTCCTCCCGCGTCAGGCGCACCATCCGGAAGGCGAGCCCCCGGGCGAACCCATGGGGGGACATGCGGTAGTCGACCCCCTTGTGCCGAAGGGTGTCGCCCTTGAGCCGCCCCACCACCGGGAAGAGGTGCGGGGCATGGCGGGGCCAGACCGCTGGATTCCCATCCCAGAGGAGGTCGAGGCCGCTGATGGTCTGCAGTCGGCAGAGCTCGGCTCCCTGGGCCTTCACCGAGGCCCTCAGGAACAGATTCTGGATGACGCAGGAATCCATGCCCTCTCCAAGTCGTTGTAGTCATGGTAGCCCGACCGGGAGCGACCGGCGCCACCGAATTGCCAGAAAACCGGCGACCTGCTCAGTAGTCCCGGGAACAGCCGGATTCGTCCAGCAGCGGGGTTGCGACCTTCCAGAACGCCTCCATCTGGCGAGGGGTCCCCAGGGATATGCGTACGTGCTGGGACAGGCCATAGGCGGAAAGTGGTTTCACGGCGATGCCCCTCCGCAGGAGATCTTTGGCGAGTTCCTCCCCCGGGAAGAGGGTCTCCATCGCGACGAAGTTGCCGCCCTCTCCCGTGACCTGGCAGCGGTGTTGCTCCGCCTCGCGCAGGAAGGCCATGCGGGCCTCCTGGTTCCTCAGCCGGGAGACCTCCACGAAGGATCGGTCCTGGCAGGCCGATTCCGC
>CAYZND010000106.1:0-10154 GCA_964479495.1 uncultured Mesoterricola sp. | reverse complement strand
GCCCGGGTGAGCCACAGGGAAAGCCCGGCCCCCACCAGGAGCGCCGCGCCCATGAGCACCAGCCCGGCCTGGAACACGCGGCTCTGGCTGCGCTCGGCGTAGGGCAGCACGCTGGCGGTGGGGGATCCCACGGAGACCACCCCGATGATCCGGTCCTGGTCCAGGACAGGTGCTCCCACGTACATCACCGAGATCGCGGGGTCGTCCGGTGGCGTGGTGCGGGCGCCGTAGCGCCCCTGCAGGGTCAGGAAGACATCGTTCCAGCGCGAATAGTCGGCCCCCGGCGCCTCCCCGGACGAGTCATACAGGAGAATGCCCTTCGCATCGGTAACGTAGACCCGGAAGTCGGCCCGGTCCTTGGTGACCCCCCAGATGGGTGCGTGGAACCTGCGCGCCTGGTAGGCGCGCACCGTCTCGGCGAAGCGCCCCCGGGCCAGCGTCCCCGCCTTCAGATCCGGAGCGGCCATCTCCGCCAGGATCTGGGCGGTGTCCACGAGCGCCACCTCCATGCCCTGCCGCACGCCGGGCTTCACCTCCGCCATGAAGGTGCCCAGCACGAAGTAGGCCGCCAGTCCGACAATGAGGAAGAACCCCAGGAGGACCCGAAGGCTGATCCTCATGGCTGCCTCCCGAGGCTGTAGCCGGCGCCGCGATGGGTCTGGATGGGGTCCGCTTCCGGGAGGATGGCTCGCAGTTTGGCGCGCAGCGTCTTCACATGGGTATCCACGGTCCGGTCCGCGCTGTCCTCGGCCCCGGCCCACACCAACTCCATGAGCTGGGCCCGCGTGAAGACGCGTTCCGGATGGGCGAGAAGGGTCTTCAGCAGGAGATACTCGTACCGGGTCAGGTCCAGCCGTGCCCCGCCGTACCAGATGCGTCGCGAAGCCTCCTCCACCCTGAACCGAGGGCCCTCGTTCCCCCTTCGGTCCATGCTCCCATCCGCCCGGCGGAGGATGCCCCGCACCCGGGCCACCAGCTCCCGGGGGCTGAAAGGCTTGGGCACGTAATCGTCCGCCCCGATCTCCAGGCCCACGATGCGATCCACTTCTTCGGTCCGCGCGGTGAGGAAGATGACGGGCACATCCGAGAACGTCCGGAGGCGCCGAAGCACCTCGAAACCGGAGAGATCCGGAAGCCCCACATCAAGGATCGCAAGCCGGAACGAATCCTGGCGCAGCCATACCAGGGCCTCTTCTCCAAGCCCCGTCCGGCGGATCGAAAAGCCTTCGGTGGAGAGGGCGTACGCGATGGTGTCCGCGATGGCGATCTCGTCCTCGACGATCAGGATGGTGCCGGTCATGGATGTCCCGGGAGCAGGTCTCCCTTCATTCTGGCCGGATCTCGCCGGTCGCCATATCGATCCAGTAGCGACTCGGCTCGGGAGAGACGTCCACCCCCGGCGCCCGCCCCGAGGCATCGAGCCCTGCCGCTAGAGGGCGGTCCGAGGCCACCTTCAGACGGCTCCCCTCCCAGCTCAGCAGCTCGATCGAGCCAGGATAGGGATCCACGAAAAACAGGGAGCGATCGCCATGGGTGCCCTGCACCACGCGGTCGAGATCCAGGATGTCCAGGACCGGATGGCCTTCCCCCACGCTCAGCACCGCCAGGTAGCGGCCGTCCGGGGAAGGCAGGGTGGCCGTGGGGAACAGGGTGACGGGAGGCGGTGGAAGGGGCCGTGCTCGGTCCCCTTGCCGGAGAAGCCACTGGGCACCCTCCCGCTCGGATCCGGAGATGTCCAGTGTGCGCCGGCCCGGAAGGCGGACGGTCAGGGATCCGGCTATCTGCGGTCCCCGGCAGGCCGTCAAGGTCACGGCCAGAATCAAGGGAACCGCCGCCCGATGGGCCATCGTCAGCGGTAACGGACGCGGCCGTCACCTTCCGCCAGCTCGCCGAGAACCCAGGCCGCCTCCCCTTCAGCCTTCAAGTGGGCGAGCACCGCCTCAGCCTCGGCTTTCGGAGCCACGAGGACCATGCCCACACCGAGGTTGAAGGAGCGCCGGGCATCGTCGAGGGGCATCTGAGCCTTCTCGGCCAGGAACGTGAAGAGGGCCGGCACCGTCCAGCTGGCGGTGTCGATGACCGCATCCAGATGGTCCGGCAGCACCCGGGGCAGGTTGTCCGTGAGTCCGCCACCGGTGATGTGGGCCATGGCCACCAGCCGGTGGGCCTTCACCAGGGGCATCACCTGGGGCAGGTAGCTGCGGTGGACCGCCAGGAGGGCATCCGCCACGGTCTTCCCCGTGCCGGGGAGCTCATCCGCAATGTTGAGCTTCTCCACCTCGAAGCAGACCTTCCGGGCCAGGGAGTAGCCATTGGTGTGGAGACCCGAGCTGGGCAGGCCGATGAGCACGTCGCCCGCAGTCATGACGTCCAGCCGCGGCAGCAGGTCCGCCTCGTCCACGAGGCCCACGATGGATCCGGCCACGTCGACTTCGCCCTTCTCGTAGACGCCGGGCATCTCCGCCAGCTCGCCTCCGATGAGGGCGCAGCCCGCAGCCTTGCAGGCGTCCGCCATGCCCTTGACGATCTGCTCGATGACTTCGGGCTCCAGGCGCTGGGCGGCGATGTAGTCCAGGAAGAAGAGGGGCCGGGCACCCTGGACCAGAATGTCGTTGATGCAGTGGTTCACCAAGTCGGCGCCCACGGTGTTCCAGCGGTTGGCCATGCGGGCCACCTTCATCTTGGTGCCCACGCCGTCCATGGAGGCCACGAGGACGGGCTTGCTCTCCGGGAACTGGGCCGAGAAGAGCCCGCCGAAGAGGCCGATGTCGCTGCGGACACCGGGCGTCTTGGTGGCCTTCACGAGGGGCTTGATCCGGGCCAGGGCCTCGTCCTGGCGATTGATGTCCACGCCCGCGGCGGCGTAGGTGACCGGCTGCTTGCTCATGGGGCCTCCCGAGGCACCATGATCCCACAAGGCTGCCCTCAACCGGATCACGACCGATTCCCTGCCACCCCTGCCCGGTTGGTGGCACTCTGGTTCCAGCCCGGAGTCCTGCCATGCCCTTCGACGAAGCCCGAGCCTCCCGCGCCGTCCGGGACCTGCTGCACGCCTTTGGGGCCGATCCCGACGCTCCCGAGCTGCTGGACACCCCCAGCCGGGTGGCCGAGTTCTGGCGCGAGCGCCTGGCCGGGTACGACGTGGAAGTGGCCGCGGAGCTGCAGCCGCTTCCGGGCATCCTGGCCCCCTGCCCCGTGATCCTGGACCGGGTCCCCTTCGTCAGCACCTGCGAGCACCATCTGGCGCCCTTTTCCGGCCACGCCACCATCGGGTACCTCCCTGGGAAGGGGGGCACCGTGGGACTCTCCAAGCTCGTGCGCGTCATCCATGCCTTCGCCAACCGGCTCCAGGTGCAGGAGCGGCTCACCCGCCAGATCTTCGAGGCGCTGGAAGTGCATCTCCGCCCAACCGCCTGGGGCGTCAAGCTCAGTGCCGAGCACACGTGCATGAGCCACCGGGGGGTCAAGGTCCACGATGTCCCCGTCATCACGGCCCTTTATGGCGGCGCGTGGCAGGACCACCCCCCCCTCGAGTTCCGGTGAGTCCATCCCTTGGAACGGGCCGGAACTCTCGTGCATCCCAGTCCATGACCGATTGATGGGTGTCCCGCCGTTCCATCGGCTTTCCTTGGAGGAAAACGCATGACCTATGAAGCCAAGAACTACGACCACCTGAAGGGCGGGGCCGTGAAAGGCCTCAGCGACAGCCAGCTGGACCAGCATTTCACCCTCTACAAGGGCTACATTGCGAAGCTCAACGAGATCGAAGAGAAGCTCGCGTCCGCCGACAACACCAAGCCCAACTATTCCTTCAGCGACTACAGCGAGCTGAAGCGGCGGGAAGCGGTCGCCTTCAACGGCTCCTTCCTGCACGAGCTCTACTTCGAGAACCTGGGCGCCGACGACAAGGTCAGCCCCGAGCTCCAGAAGGCCCTGGACGCCCAGGGCGGCAAGGACAAGGTGGTGGCCGACCTGAAGGCCGCAGCCCTCTGCGGCCCGGGCTGGGCCGTGCTGACCCGCAACCGCCGGGACGGCAAGCTGCACAGCTACTTCTTCGGCGAACACCACCTGGGCCTGCCCATCGATCAGGACCTGCTCGTGGTGCTGGACAGCTGGGAGCACGCCTTCATGGTCGACTACGGCATCGCCCGCGCCAAGTACGCCGATGTCTTCCTCGAGAACCTCAAGTGGAGCGAAGTCAGCAAGCGCTTCGCCGCCGCCACGAAGTAACCTCGACCCTTTGCACCTGGACGGGCCCTTCATGGGGCCCTGTTCCGTCTATAGAGCCGCGGTCCTCACGCGATCGGATCCAAGGGTTTCCCTTGCAAGACCGCAGAGGGTCTCGAAGCGGTCGGGATCCATCTGGGGCCAATCCCGCTCCACACCCCGGACGCCGTGGGGGCGGAAGGGCGTGACCCGCAGGGGGATGGACCTCGGGAGTTCGCGCACGAACTGGGCGATGGCGCGGATCTCCGTTTCGGTGTCCGTGAACCCGGGCACCACCACCGTGCGTACTTCCACGACCTTGCCCAGCGCGGCCACCCGGGTCAAATTGCGCAGGATGGGAGCGTTGCCTTCTCCTGTCAGGCGAAGATGGGTGCCGGTTTCCATGGCCTTGAGGTCGAAGAGAAAGCCATCGACCTCCTGGGCCAGCTGTTCCAGGACGTCACTTTCCATGAACCCGTTCGTGTCCGCCAGCACGGTGAGGCGAGTTTCCTTTTTCAGGAGACGGGTGGCCTCCATCAGGAAGGTGACCTGGAGCGTGCACTCTCCCCCGGAGAAGGTCAGCCCGTCCAGGAAGGGCTCCACAGGGCGGACCCGCTCCAGCAGCTCGGCTGGTGTGAGGCGAAAGGTCCGGGGGGAGGTCCAGGCGGGGCAAGCTTCCACGCAGCGTTCGCAGGCCTGGCATCGGGCTTCATCAAAGCGCAGATGGCCATCCTCCAGGCTCAGGGCCCGTCCTGGGCAGGCGGGGACACACGCCCCGCACGTGGCGCAGAAGCCTTGTGTCTCGGGGTTGTGGCAGTACCGGCAGCGGAGGTTGCAGCCCTGCAGGAAGACGGCCATGCGGCTGCCGGGCCCGTCCACGAAGCTTGGAGCCAGAATGCGGTGGATGAGGCCTGAAGTCGTCACCGTTAAAGACCCCGAACGGCTCTCTCCAGAATCCGGCTGTTGCGGACAGCCTCTTCGCCCAGGGTCACGGTCTCCTCGCGCAGGTTCTCCTGGAGCCGCGCCCGCTCCAGGTCCCTGCGCTTGACCAGGTAGCCGGAAATGCGCACCACTTCGGCGTCCGAGCGTCCAAGGGAGAGGATGCGCAAGCCCGTGGCCAGGGCTCCCCGGACGATGCGCAGCACGCCGTCCAGGTTCTGACTGGCGGTGGGATCGAACAGGGCGATCTCGCTGACCCCTGCATCGAAGGCTTGCTGGAGTTCCGCCTGCAGCTTCAGCTGCCTGAAAAGATCCGGTTCAGAGCCGATCTTCACCCGGATGCCTGGAGAGGCATCCTGGTCCCCGGCGATGCCCGACTGGGCATGGAAGCCGAAGCGGCCGCCGCTGCCCTCGCAATGGATCGCCCGCTGCGCCTTCACCAGGTTCCTGGCCTTGAAGGTGACCGCACGGGCCAGGGCATCGGCCACCGAGTCACGGCCCATCTGGGCCCCGTTGGTGAGCGCCTCCACGCACTCGTGAAGCCCGAAGATCGCTGCCATGGCGGTGAAGCGGTCCAGGGAGATGAGCCCTTCTTTGGCCAGGTACGAGGCCTCGAAGAAGCGGGACTCTTCAACCAGGAAGCGCACGCGCGCGTTGATGAGCTCGGCCAGGGCCTCCACGGCTTCCGGGAGACGCTGCTCCAGGAAGGTGGACGCATCCGGACAGCCCCGGGCCAGTCGGGAGAGGTTGAGCCGCACCAGGGTGTGGCTTCCGCCGCCGATCCTCAGGGAGTTGTAGCAGCTGGCGATGCCGTAGTCCTCGCCCCAGAGGACCGCGAGGTCGGGATGGTTCACGAAGTAGGGCTTGTTGGTCTCCAGGGCCGTGGCCACGGCTTCGCGAAGGAAGGCCTCGGGGGTCTCCGGTGCGACCTTCAGCGAGAGGTTGGGGACCGCCTTCTTCAGGCGCCGCTCGAGGGCCAGCACCGCCCGGCCCACGTGGGTCTCCTGCGGGCCCAGGTTGGCGTGGACGAAGGCGTCCGGGAGCGTGCGGTCCACCTGGACCAGGAACAGCTCCAACAGGCGCTCCCGCACGTCCGGCGATTCCGCGGCCCAGAAGGGCTCCAGGAGGGTGTCCAGGGCACCCAGGTAGACCGGGTATCCGGTGATGGAAGGGACGAAGCGGTAGGCGGTCAGGAGCGCATTCACCGCCTGGAAGAGGTCCCGGGCGGGTTCCAGGTCCAGGTAGCTGCTGCCTTGCGCCAGGAGCTTGCCGTAGTCCGGCAGGACATATCGGGGACGGTAGGGAGCCTGTCCTTCGTGGAGCGTGCAGAGGATCCCGTCCTCCAGATGGCGGTGCACGGATGGGCCCACGGGCAAGTCCGGGAGGGCATCCTCCGCGGCGGAGGCCAGACGGTTGCGCTTCTGCCAAGGCTCGAGGTGCGCGTCACGGAGGATGTCGAGGGCAGGCGTCATGGGAAGTCCAGGCTATCGGTTCCAGGATTCATGGCTCAGCTTTTCGCGCGGCGGATGCTGAAGTGCGTGGTGCAGAGGGCCACGACCTTGTCTTGGCAGCGCAGCTTGCACTCGATGATGGCGCTGCGGGGGGAGAGGCGCACCACCTCGGCCTCTGCGACGACCTCGCCCTCGGCGGGCTCGAGGTAGCGGATGTGCAGGTCGGACGTGGCGAAGGGCATGGCGCCATCGAAGGCGGTGCACAGGGCCACGGCACAGACCATGTCCGCCAAGGTGGCCTGGACGCCGCCGTTGACCGTGCCCATGAGGTTGAGGATCAGGGGGCTGGGCCCCAGCCGCATGCAGGCCTGGCCTGGGGCCACGGACTCGATGGCGACGTGCCAACCCTGGATGAGCGGATAGGCGGCGAAGCGTGCGCGAAGCCGGTCCAGGAGGTCCGCGGACAGCGATGGGGGCGCCTCCTGCTTGGACATGCTAGCTCCAGCCATCCCGGGCGAAGGCGCGGAGCTTCTCCTCCCCGCTGCGCAAAGCGAGGCTTCGAGCCACGAACCGCCCCACGGGATCCACTTCCAGGTTGACCGGATCTCCTGTACGCATGGCGGCTAGCCGTGTCCCGCGCACCGTCTCCGGGATCAAGGCCACGGTGAACCAGTCGGAACCGCACTCCACGCTGGTGAGGGAGATGCCGTCCACCGCCACGGACCCCTTGGGAGCCACCATGGCGGCCAGTTCCGCCGGCATGGAGAAGCGCCAGAAGCCCTCGTCCTGGGTCCGCTCCAGGAGCCGTCCCACGCCATCCACATGACCCGAGACCAGGTGGCCATCCAGCGGATCCCCCACCCGCAGGGCCGGCTCGAGGTGCAGCGTGTCGCGCAGGGCGAGCTGGCCGAGGGTGGTGCGCTGGAGCGTCTCCTCGGAAAGATCCGCCTCGAAGTGGCGGGCATCGCGGGCCACAGAGGTGAGGCAGGCCCCGTTCACGGCGATGCTCGCGCCCTGCTCGGCCCGCTCCAGCAGGTCGGCGGGCGCCGAGATGCGAAGGCGGGCACCCCCCGGCCGGGGGGACCGGCCTTCGAGGTGTCCCAGGTGACGGATCAAGCCGGTGAACACGTTTCCTCCCGAAGCAATGTAGTTCGGACCTTCCATGATGGCACGCAGCCGCCCCCGGGGTGATTGGATGTAGGGTAGTGGGAGATGCCCATGAACCTCTGGAACGACAAGCGCCTCCGCCTGACGTTGACCCGCCTGGGCATGCAGTACCTTGGCGCCCTGATGTTGATGGGCTTCTTTGCGGTGAACTCCGGCAACAACCTTCTCTACCTGGTGTTCTCCTTGATGCTGGGGCTCTTCCTCGTCTCCGGCTGGGTCAGTCGCAGGGCCATCCAAGGATTCCGTCTCCAGAGCATCGATGAAGGCAACATCTTCGCCCGCGTCAAGGGGGGCATCCGCGTGCGTTTCCAGGACAGCCACCCAAGACGGGTGCGGGGCCTCGAGGTCCACCTCGACGTCGAGCGGACCCGCGTGGAGCCAAGCTTCCATGGGGGCGGCCAGGACCGGGACCCCTCGGTCCTGGTGGTGCTGCATGCCCGTCCGGACATGCGCGGATGGTGCAAGGTGCGGCACCTGGAGCTGAGAACCCGGTTCCCCTTCGGATTCCTCGAAAAAGCCTGGCGGTTCCCGGTCGAGAAGGAAGTCCTGGTGCTGCCGCATCCCCGGGCCACGCCGCCGAAGCACCCCGCGGACGGAACCTCGGAGCGCTTCAAGTCCATCCTCGGCAACGCCTCGCCGGAAGGCGCCCGCCCCTACCGCGTGGGCGACTCCCCGGGTCGCGTGCACTGGAAACGCACGGCCCAGCGCGGCGTGCCATGGACCCGGACCTTCGAGGGCGAGGAACCCTTGGGGCTGAGGCTTCGCCTGGATGTCCGGCGCTGGGCACCGGGTCCCGAGTTCGAGAAGGAGCTTGAGCTCCTTTCCGGAGCGATTCTCCAGGCCCGGCTTCAGAAACGTGAAGTCAGCCTCGGAATCCATAGCCTCGAAGGCTACCAGGGCTACTCGAGTCCCACGGAATGCTGGCGGGCGCTGGCCGTCGTGGAAGCCCAGGGAACATCAAGCGAAGGGATGGATGATTCTGCGGCTTTCCCAAGCCCAGGAATGGCAATACCCTAGAACCAACCCCGAGGTGTACGTGTCCTTTGATTCCCCCCAGGCCCCAGGATGGGATCCGCTGCTGGAAGCGGCCTGGACGGCCTGGGACCACGCGTACGTCCCGTATTCAAGGTTCCGCGTGGGTGCCGCCCTGTTGCTGAAGGACGGAAGCATCCAGGCGGGCTGCAATGTGGAGAATGCGAGCTACCCGGTCACGCTCTGCGCGGAACGCACCGCCCTCTGTGCCGCCGTGGCGCGGGGCGCAGTGCCTGGGCAGTTCCGGGCCCTGGTCGTGGTGACGGATGCCCCGAGTCTCACCCCCCCCTGCGGCGCCTGCCGTCAGGTGCTGGCCGAGTTCGCCGAATCCTTGCCCATCCTGCTCGCCAACCGCACCGACCGGGAACGGTACGACCTTCAGACCCTCCTGCCTCATGCCTTCACGGGCCGGAATCTGGGCCTGGGCCGGACCGATGCGCTACCCTCCCCACCGATGAAACTCTAGAATTAGCGACACGCAAGGACTCCGGATGGCCATCGACCGAACCAAGATCCAGAAGCAGGCCGAAAGCTTCGTGGCCTCCGGACGAATCGACCGCGCCATCGATGAGTTCCTCAAGCTCCTGGATGATAAGCCCAACGACCTGCTGATGATGAACCGCATCGGCGACCTGTACCTCCAGGGAGGCAAGACCAAGGACGCCATCGACATGTTCAAGCGCGCGGGCATCGGCTACGAGCGTGATGGCTTCGTGCCCAAGGCGGCCGCGGTCTTCAAGAAGGCCCGTCGCGCCGCGCCGGATGATGCGGACGTGGCTGCGCGGCTGGCGGACCTCTACCGCCAGACCAACATGATCAAGGACGCCATCCAGATCCACATCGAGATGGCGGAGCAGTTCACGAAGAAGGGCCTCCTCAAGCGGGCACTGGAGGAGTTCGCCCAGGTCGTGGAGCTGGATCCGAAGAACCTCAAGAACAAGGTGAAGCTCGCGGACCTCTACAACAAGGAGGGCATGAAGGACCGCGCCGCCGCCATCTACCTGGAGGTGGCCGAGGCCCTCGCCATCGAGCAGATGCACAGCGAGGCCAACCAGATCCTGGAGCGGGCCAAGACCATGATCACCACGCCCCAGGTCTTCCTGACCCAGTCGCGGCTGTGCGTGATTCAGAAGGATCTGGCCGGAGCCGCAGCCCACCTGCGGGAAGGGCTGGCCGCCAACCCCCGAAGCGCCGAGATCCTGGAAGCCCTGGCCGAGGTGGAGATCCAGTCCAAGAATCCAGCGAAGGCGCTGGAGGCCCTGTCCCAGGTACCGCAGCTCCCGGAAAAGTCCATGGCCCTCTGCGAGCGGGCCCTCCGGGAAATGGCCAAGCTGGGTCAGGCCGACGAAGGCCTGAAGC